>QMNL01000034.1 GCA_003647755.1 Candidatus Coatesiibacteriota bacterium | reverse complement strand
GAATGCCCAACCACGCAGTCATCGCCCACTATCACCGAGCCTCGGATGTATGCGTTCTGGCGGATTTGGCAGTTCTTGCCGATAATCGTTGGGCCTCTTATGAATGCGCCTGGCTCGACGACCGTGCCCTCCCCGATGAAGACGTCTCCAAGCAAGGTAACGTTGGCCATCACCTGGCCGCGGATGGCCGGCTCGATTACTGATCTGATGTAGCTTTCTATGCGGGGCAGGGCCTCCCACGCGAAGCTGAGGCCATCAAAAATGGCTCGATGCTGGAAACTATCGAGCGAGAAAAGGTCTTTTGGCGAAAACATTTTTAACTCCTAAGAAAGAGATGTCATCTTATGCGGCTCGTCGGCGGATAACATCGCCTTGGACGCGCGACTATTTCTCGCTGGCAAGGGCGTAAAGCACATCACCTACGGCCTTGAGCGACTCTTTGCTGCAATGATCAACATTATCCTGCAGAGTATGCCAAACAGGATAGTCGAAATCTATGATGTCTATTGTCGGGACCCCAGCCCGGTTGAACCAGATGTGGTCGTCGAAAACCGAGGGCCCGATCTCATCCTTAAACTGGGAGCACCCAAGGCGCCTCGCGATCGCCCAGACGGAATTGACTACATCAGGGGCCAGGGCTACGGAGTATCTCTCCTTGGGGATCGACAGGTCCCTATCGCCTATCATGTCGATCAGGACTCCAAAGCTCGGCCGTTCGGAAAAGACCGAGTCGAGATTGCGGGCCAGGTAATAGGAGCCGATGCAGAACTCGCATTCCCGGTAGTCGCCGGAGTCCTCCGCATCCAGAAAAACTAGCGATACGTCCCTTGGCGGAGGCTTTTCGTGGAACAACGTGGCCAGCTCAAGGAGAACCGCAACGCCGGACGCCCCGTCGTTTGCGCCAGGTATAGGCTTGTATCGGTTGTCAGGATTCGGGTCCTTGTTGGCGATTGGCCGCGTGTCCCAATGGCAGCAATAGAATATGGGTTCTCCTGCGCCGTTGCCAAAGGTCGCCAAGATGTTAGTCCCTTTGATCGGCTCATCATAGCAGTCTATCGGGAACTGCTGCGTCTGAAGCGACTTGGCCGCCGATGACAGATGATGAATGATATAGTCGAGGCACCTGCGGTGCGCCTCGGTTCCTGGGACCCTCGGCCCGAAGTTTACCTGGGCTACAAGGTGCGAGAAGGCTCTGCTGGCGTTGAATGGCCCGGAAACGCGGGTCGGCAGCTGTTTCTGGTTGTGACTTTCTTGCTGACAACCGAGTAGCAATAGGCTGACCAGCATAAAGAGCACACAGCTGCGCCGAATCATGCTCGCCGTTTCCTTTGCCTGCCCGACAGTATCCACGAACTTCACCTCCACAAGGCAAGCCCAATAAACAACCCCCGCAGCCTGCCACACTGCTAGCGACGGCAACAATAGCCTGAGGGCGCTCGAGGGGTCAAGCGCCGAGAGCACATTTCGAGCGGAACGGGCGAGATGTGCCTCAAAAGGCCACCCGTTGTTTAACTGTTGAGGTCTGCTGTCTCGTTTGAGACGAGTTGGGCTTCGTGTATAATATGTGTTACAATAACCAAGGTAGAACTGTTGTAGATGTGGAGGTTAGTGATGTTTTTAAGGGAAAGACCAACACTTAGAGCAGCTGCGCCGATCGCAGTCTGCGTGGCGGCGTTTCTGCTAGTTACGCTGGTGCAATTTGGAGAGACACGGTCCATACTGCTGGCCGGATCTATTCAGAGCTCGGACCATCTGGACCGGACGCTCCTTTATGCCAACGGGACGAATTATAGTCTCGGGGACGGGGTTATGCTGTCGATGGTCAGGATACCTGCGGGCGAGTTCGAGATGGGCAGCCGGAACGCGGGTAACGGGATCATCGGCATCGACGAGGGGCCATTGCACCACGTGGCAATCACGCACGATTTTGAGATGTCTCAGTTTGAGATCACCCGCGCTGTTTTCGGGAGAGTAATGGGCTGGGGCCGCCTTGATGGAGGCGCGGACAAGCCGGTTACCGGGATAGACTTTGACCACATCTGTCTCTTCTGCAACAAGCTCTCCGAACGGTTTGGGCTCCAGAAATGCTATAGCGGCTCAGGGCAGAATGTTGTATGCGATTTCTCGGCAAACGGCTTTCGCCTGCCGACTGAGGCGGAGTGGGAATACGCCTGTCGAGCGGGAACCACATCGCTTTACTGCACGGGCGATGATGCCTTCGGGAAGTGCGAGCGTGGTAGGCCGGCTTTCCTTGTGTGCGTTGGTTGGTTCAAGAACAACTCAAACGGGCGCATCCACTCGGTCGGCGAGCTTGCGCCCAACGCGTTCGGGCTTTACGACATGCACGGCAACGCCTGGGAGATGTGTTGGGACTTCTACGACGAGCACTACTATGCGTCATCCCCGGCAAAGGACCCTCGTGGGCCTGAGAAAGGCACACAGCGCGTTGTTCGGGGCGGCTGCTATCAGAGCAATCGCGAGGACTGTCGGTCTGCTTCGCGCGGGTGGATTTGGCCTGGCCGGAACGGCAAGACGGTCGGGTTCAGAGTTGTTCGCACTGCGAGCAAGTAATCTCACGGTATGAGACGCAGCAAATATTGTGATGGAGCAGGGCTCGTCGCACGTTTAGGCTGTGTGCAGAATCGTACGCGGTCTCGCTCGGCCGGGCCGGGCTAGCGCTGCGATGGCGGGTTGGCGGTTGACAACAGGGTGCAGCTGGCATTATTGTGGGGATGATAGGTTTTCTCGTTCTGTCATCTCATTATGAGGTTTTTAGGTTATGTAGGCACGTAGCTCAGGGGTGGAGCGCTACCTTGACGCGGTAGAGGTCGGCGGTTCGAAGCCGCCCGTGCCTACCATTTCCAGTTGTCTTTGCTTCCAGTGGAGTTATTTTGAACGGAGTTGTATCTATTGAGGTGTGATCTGATTGGAACGTGCTTTAGTTAAGATAAGTGGAATAACATGACGTTTGATTTGGATACATATAGGCACAGCACAGCGCACGTTCTCGCTGATGCGGTGCTGCGGCTCTTTCCGGGGACCAAGCTCGGTATCGGCCCGGCGATTGAGAACGGGTTCTATTATGATTTCGAAGCGGAGGGCCGGTTCAGCGAGGCGGATTTCGACGCTATCGAGACCAAGATGCGCGAGATCATTGCACAGGACTTGCCATTTGAGAGGAGCGTGTTGTCCAGGGAGGAGGCGTTAGCACTGTTCAGGGGGCTTGGGCAGGATTACAAGGTTCAGCTGATCAGGGGTTTGCCGGAGGGTGAGGAGATCACGGTTTATCGGCACGGTGATTTCGTTGACTTGTGTAAGGGTCCTCACGTGGGTTCGACAGGCGAGTTGGGTGTGTTCAAGCTGACGTCGGTAGCGGGGGCGTATTGGCTTGGAGATGAGAAGAACCCGATGCTTCAGCGGATATACGGTGCTGCATTCAGAACAAAGGAGGAGCTTGAGGACCATCTTAGGCTGCTTGCTGAGGCGAAGCTGCGCGATCACCGGCTATTGGGGAGGCAGTTGGACCTCTTCTCGATAGACGAGCGGGTTGGGGCCGGGTTGGTCTATTGGCACCCGAGGGGTGCGACGCTCAAGAGGCTGATCGAGGATTTCTGGATTGAGGAGCATTTGAGGCGGGGCTACGAGTTGGTGAGCACGCCTCATATCGCCAAGAGCGCACTGTGGGTGACTTCGGGTCATTACAGCTACTACAAGGATAACATGTATATCCTGCCGGTGGGGAGCGAGGAGTACGTTTTGAAGCCCATGAATTGTCCCCTGCACCTTCAGATATATAAATCGAGGGTAAGGTCTTATCGGGAGCTTCCGATAAGATACGCGGAGCTTGGGACGGTCTATAGACGCGAGCGTTCCGGGACATTACAGGGGTTGTTTAGGGTGCGCGGGTATACGTGCGATGACGCGCACATCTTCTGCCGTGCCGACCAGGTGGAGGCCGAGGTTGGCTCTGTTGTTGACCTTGCGGTGTTTATGGTAAGGGAATTGGGGTTTAATGAGTTTGAAATCGAGCTATCTCTTAGGGACCCCGACAAGCAGGAGGGGTACATTGGGGCGCCAGAGGTCTGGGATGAGTCCGAATCGATTCTACGGCGGGTCTTGCAGGCTAAGGATTTGATGTTCAAGGAGGTTCTGGGCGAGGCCGCTTTCTACGGACCTAAAATTGATTTTCAGTTGGTTGACGCTTACGGGCACAAGCACCAGGGGACTACGATACAGCTTGATTTTAACCTACCCGAGCGGTTTGATTTGAGTTACGTAAGCAGCTCGGGAGCAGCGGAACGGCCTGTAATGATCCACCGGGCGATCCTGGGGTCGATCGAGCGATTCGCGGGTGTGTTCATTGAGCGTTGGGGCGGTGCTTTCCCGCTATGGGTTTCGCCGGTGCAAGTTGCGGTGTTGCCGATTACTGATGCTCAACGTGAGTATGCAAACGGTGTCTATGAGCGGCTTTTAGCGCACGGGTTCCGGTCAGTTCTGGATGACCGGGCGGAGAAGTTGGGATTCAAGATAAGAGAGCACTCAAAGGTTCCATATACATTGATAGTTGGCGGGAAGGAGGTCGAGGCCTCCAATGTTTCAGTGAGGCGCCGCTCGCATGGCCAGATAGGGACGATGACGCTCGATGAGTTTGTGGCGTTGGCGAGCGAGCAGGTGCGAAACCACGAGGTTTTTTAGGAGGGTACCCATAGAAGAGAAACAGTTACGCGTCAATGGGGCAATTCGCGCGAGCGAAGTTCGAGTCATTAGTCAGAGCGGTAAGCAGCTCGGCATAATGCCGATCAGGGTGGCGTTGCGGAAGGCGTCCGACCGCAACATGGACTTGGTGGAGGTTGACCCCAGGGCTGTGCCGCCGGTCTGCAAGATAATGAATTACGGCAGGCACAAATATGAGACCAGTAAGAAGTCTCACAGCGCAAAGAAGGCTCAGGCGAAGGCTCAAGTCAAGGAGGTCAAGTTTCGGCCGAGGACTGATCAGCACGATTTTGATTTTAAGATCAGGCACATAACGCATTTTTTGGACGATGGTTACAAGGTAAAGGTGAGTATTTGGTTTAGAGGCCGGGAGAAGCTGCATATTGATCTTGGCAGAGTTCTCTTGAAACGGGTGATCGATGCGGTTGGAGATGCCGCACTTGTGACTGATGAGCCTCGATTTGAGGGGAGGAACCTCTCAACGGTCTTGGCTCCCAGGAAGAGGCGCAGCCCGAAGGATGACGAGCGCCGGGCGGCCCGCGACTCGCAGGTTGCGGAGAGGTCTGCGGTCGGCAGGGCTCAGTAGTGACTGGGGCGTAGTTATTGTGCTAGAGTGATGCGTGTTGGCCGTTTTGGGATGTTCTGGGCGCGGGGAGCGAGTTCGATACTACAATGGATTGTGTTTGAGGAGGCGAAGTTTAGGTTATGCCAAAATTGAAGACTTCAAGCGGAGCGAAGAAGCGATTCAAGGTTTCCGGTAAGGGTCGGATCATAAGGAGCCATGCGAACAAGGGGCATATTCTCAGTAAGAAGACGCGGAAGCGAAAGAACAGGTTAAGTAAGCCGGCGCTTGTGAGTGCTGTCGATCGCAAGCATATTTCGAGGCTTTTGCCTTATTCTTGAGATAGTGCTAGTTATTTCTCGATAGAGTTGACTTGCAATCTTGGGAGCCTTGTATAGACTTAGAAAGAGCCTATGTGTATCTTTGAGCATTGAGGAAGAGAGGATAAATAATGCCTAGAGCAAAGTTTTCGGTAGCGCGAAAGCGCCGCCACAAGAAGGTCCTCGCGATGGCCAAGGGCTACCGGGGCGGTCGCCGGAGGCTCTACAAGTCTGCCAACGAGACGGTGCTTCGTGCTCTTGCGTTTTCATATAGGGACCGTCGGACTCGCAAGAGGGATTTCAGGCGGCTTTGGATACTGCGGATTAGTGCAGCGGTGAGGGCGCATGGAGTTAGGTATGGTGAGTTCATTCATGGTCTTGCGGAACGGGGAGTTATGCTGAATCGAAAGGTTTTGTCGCAGATTGCGATATTTGATCCGGCGGGTTTTGAGAAGATAACCCGGTTTGCGGCTTCTAAAGAGGTATAAAGTGATAGATCATCCTGGGTTCGATAGGTTGGATGATGAGTTGCCGGGTAGCTCTGAGGGCTCAAAGCGGGCCGGAGATGATGGTCTGGTGGCGGGGGAGTTGGGGCTAAAGGGCGAGCTGAAGGGGGAGGAGCGTTCTCCCCTGGAGGTGCTTGGCGATAGGTTGGATGCCGAGGATACCGGCGCATCGGATGAGATGCTGGGCGGCGATTCTGTCGAGGCAGTATCGGCTGACGAGGTTTCGGCAGCAGGCCGTGAGCAGGTAGAGGCGCCGGACGTTTTGGCGTCGTTTCTGGAGGTTGAACGCCGGATCAAGCAGTTGGTTGAGGAGAAGCGGCAGTTGATTAAGGAGCGTGATGGTCTTCGGGAGGAGCTTGAGGAGGCGATGCGCAAGATGGTGCGTTCAGAGGAGAAGATAGGAGAGCTATTGTCGATAAAGGAGGAATATAAGAGATTTATAGACCAACAGGAGAAGGTTCGGACAAAGGTCGAGGGTCTGTTGGCGCTTCTTGAGAGCGAGGAGGAATAGACTAATTGAGGCAGGAGGCCGCGGGTTTGCTTGAGAGAAGCGACGGTCTCGTCAACGAGGTAGAGGTGGAGCTTCTGGGCAAGCGATATACTTTCCGAAGTTTGCGTGATAAGAGGGAGGTAGAGAGGGTAGCCGGTC
The DNA here is from genome assembly GCA_003647755.1 of Candidatus Coatesiibacteriota bacterium. Lineage (GTDB taxonomy): Bacteria > B130-G9 > B130-G9 > B130-G9 > B130-G9 > B130-G9. The sequence continues at coordinate 2,979 of QMNL01000034.1, read as the reverse complement.
TTGTGAACAAGCTGGCGGGAGACTTGCGGGGGGCATTTCCATCGACGTCGAGCTCTAGGATATCTGTTCTTGCGATGATGCAGCTTGGATACGAGCTTTTGCAGCTTCGGGACGAGTATCGGTCGCTAAAGGAGAGGTTTGAGCAAGAGGGCAAGCGGCTTCTGGGGTTGATAGAGTGAGAGAGCCAATGGGTCTCGTTAGTCGAGTTGAGACAAGCAAAGTAACATGATGCACACAAGATGGCGGATTCGTCGGAGTTTTTGGTGGGCAGGTCGCATTCTGGTGCGTTTGTGATGGAGATAGGACATTTGAGGCAATTAGAGATTAGAGGGGCTTTCAATTCGGGTGCGGTGAGCAAGCCATGCGTTTCGCAAGGAAGCCTGAAGTGTCCGATGATTTCCCCACCTATACAGACTGGGTTCTCATGTTGCCCTGCCACACGGCGTTTCGGGGCGGCTGCCCACCATAATTCGCATCTATAGTCTCACCCGGCTGCCGGGGTCCTCAGGCTCTGTGGTCTAGCATTTCCTTGGCCTTTCAACGAGCATTTTCCCGCACTATTTTCGAGTTATGACTGATGGTAATAGGGAAGGCAGGAGTTTAAGGTGAATTCAGTGTTTATTGCTGTGCTTGCAGTAGCTTGTCTTTCTGCCGGCTACTTGCTTAGAAAGCATTTTGTAGAGATAAGGTTGAAGCGAGCACAGGACCTTGCAGAAGAGATCATAAAGGATGCCCAGGAGAAGGCGGAGACTCTCAAGCGCGAAGCGCAGCTGAAGAGCAAGGATGAGCTGTATCGGCTGAAGGAGGAGCTCGAGCGCGAGATGCGGGAGCAGGGGGAGAAGCTTCGTCAGTTTGAGAAAAGGTTGCTGCAAAAGGAGGAGAGTTTAGACCGGCGAGTTGACAGTTTCGAGAGGCGGGAGCGTCTCTTGGCGAAGAAGGAGCGTGAGAATGCAGGCCGGGCGCGGGAGCTGAACCTTCTTAAAGAGAAACGGCGGGCGCTTTTGAAGGAGGCTCAACAGGAGGTTGTGCGAGTGGCTGGCCTCACGCGCAACGAGGCGCGAGATGCACTCATGAGGGAGATGGTGGCCAGTGCGCGGGAGCGGTCGGCCAGGACAATACGGGACATTGAGGCTGAGTCGCGTGAGAAGGCTGAGAAGGTTTCTCGAGAGATCATCTCGACGGCGATCCAGCGTTGTGCGTCGGAGTATGCAGCAGAGACGAGCGTTGCGGTTGTCTATCTTCCTAACGATGAGATGAAGGGCCGGATAATTGGTCGGGAGGGCCGCAACATTCGAGCGTTTGAGCTGGCGACGGGTGTTGATCTGATAGTTGACGACACGCCGGAGGCAGTGATCGTTTCGTGTTTCGATGGCATCAAGCGGAAGATAGCGGAGGTGGCTCTTGAAAGGTTGATAGCCGACGGCCGGATACATCCGGCTCGGATAGAGGAGGTCGTGAGCAAGGTTCGCAAAGAGATCGATGCCAAGATAATCGAAGAGGGCGAGCAAGCTCTGTTCGAGGCGAGAGTGGGGAAAGTGCATCCTGAGCTCGTGAAGATGCTGGGGCGCCTGAGGTATAGAACCAGTTACGGTCAGAACGTTCTGCAACACTCAAAAGAGGTGGCACATATAGCTGGGATAATGGCGAGCGAGCTGGGCGCGGACGCCCGGACTGCTCGTCGTTCGGGGCTATTGCATGACATTGGGAAGGCAGCCGATCACGAGGTAGAGGGCACCCATGCTGAGATCGGGGCCAACCTGGCTCGCAAATATGGTGAGTCCGAAGCTGTGGTTGAGGCCATCGGAAGACATCACGATGCCGATCTTAGAGAGGCCCAGGTCGGCACCGTCCTTGTGCAGGCCGCCGACGCTCTTTCCGCATCCAGGCCCGGGGCGAGGCGCGAGGTCTTGGAGAGCTACATCAAGCGACTCGAGAAGCTGGAACAGATAGCCTCTTCGTTCAAGGGCGTGAACAAGACTTACGCTATTCAGGCCGGCAGAGAGATCAGGATCCTGGTTGATCAAGACCAGGTTCCGGATGACGGGGCGAGTTCGCTGGCGCGAGACGTGGCCGAGAAGATCGAGAATGACCTTGAATACCCTGGGCAGATAAAAGTCACTGTCATAAGGGAAACCAGGGCTATAGATTACGCTAAATAGGCGCTCACCGTTCGTTGGAGGCTGTTTGAGTCTGCCAGTGTATGGCTCATCCTCCGCAGGCTGGGCCGGGGTGTGCCTGACGTGGGACGTTCGTGGAGATTTTGGCATGGGAACTGGTGGGATTGAAGCGTTCTTGATCTGGCCTAAGTCCTGGTATGGGGTATGGGTCTGAACAGAGGGGAAAGGGGATAGTTTGAGAGTCTTTTTTGTGGGGGATATCGTCGGGAAAAGCGGAAGAACGGTCCTGAGACAACAGCTCGGCCAGCTGCTCCAGGACCTCACAATTGACGTCTGCATCGCCAACGTCGAGAACGCCGCAGGGGGCTTTGGTCTCACGCCGGATGTAGCGCAGGAGATATTCGCAGCTGGCGTTGATGTGATGACCTCCGGCAACCATATATGGGACAAGAAGGATGTCTTTGACTACTTGGAGCGGGAGCCTCGTTTGCTTCGGCCCGCCAACTATATCGATGACCTGCCGGGCAGAGGCGTCTTCACGACATCGATCCTTTCCGGAGTGGCAATCACAATCGTCAACATCTCCGGCAGAGCGTTCCTCGACGCCATCGATTGCCCATTTCAGGCCATCGATAGTATCCTCGCCAACATCGACGATAGTCGCCGCATCTGCATCGTTGATTTTCACGCTGAGGCAACAGCAGAGAAACAGGCAATGGCATGGTACATTGACGGGCGAGTCAGCGCGCTGCTCGGCACGCATACGCATGTTCAAACGGCTGACGAGCGGATCCTCCCCAAGGGCACCGCTTACATAACCGACGTTGGCATGACCGGCGCCTTCGACGGCGTCATCGGTTTC
>QMNL01000033.1 GCA_003647755.1 Candidatus Coatesiibacteriota bacterium | reverse complement strand
TTTTATCTCTTTCCAGACCGCGATCGCTGCAGCGATCATTGACGTAGGACCGATGTCGCGTCAGCCGGCGACGAGAAACGGCGGTGTCAAGCCGCCGCACTCCAAAGGGCTAGAACCATATGCGTCAGTCTGATTATGGGGATCACTACGCCCTGACGTTGGGATTGAGGCAGTTCTGACCGCTGTCTCCAGGGTCAAATGCCGAAAGCAGTTGCAGCTGTTCTCTCAATGGCTTACTTTTGGTGGTGGAGAGATGCCGGAGAGGTCGAACGGGGCCGACTCGAAATCGGCTGTGCGGCTTAAACCGCACCGGGGGTTCGAATCCCTCTCTCTCCGCCAATTGGCAACGGCTAGGTTTGGCTCGCCCTCTTAGAGGACACGCCAGCTAGTTTTGAGGTCGATATTTCGCTAATTGAAGGTAAAGGAAGCAAGAGATGGCCTGTTTTCTAGCGCCAGCAGCAGCGGCAATAATAACAACAGGTGTCAGAAAAAAGATCACACGCAAATATCACCTAGACTGGCTAAACGCAATGCTCTGGGGCGGCGTCATTATGCTAGCAGTTGAGCACATCGCGCATGGGGAGGTCGTGCTATACCCTCCATTTCTGACGGCCGGGTTTTCAAAGGTTCTTCCGGAGATACTGAAGGTCGGCGTTCCGATGACTATCGCGATTGTTGCAGTGTGGGCCGTAATGGTCTTAGTGGCAAACAGACTAGCGAAGGAGCGTGAAAAGAAAGTTCAAGTCATAGAGACATAAAAGTATGTGGCTAATGACAACATTTGTAGCTGCGCTTGCAGTAACCCTATTGTGCTTTCTCTTCAAAAGGGAATATAAGTTGGGGTTTCTGAGTTTGATGCTGTGGGGCGCCACGATAATGATACTGGTGGATCACGTCTTGGGATACGAGGGTGGCCAATTCCTAGAGGTGGAAACGAATGGCATGATCAGAAGTGGGACCCTACTGGGCGTCGTGATGTTGGTCCCCGTTTTCCTCGTATGGGGTATTGCGCTCTTCGTTTCAAAACTTCGGGGACAGTTGAACAGGTGAGCGGTTGCGTTTCGAGGCTGAACACAACGTGCCGGAAAGGGGAAGCAGCTATAGAGGCCGTGCGGTAGGGTCCGGGATCGGCTTTGGCTCGGTGTTGGCACCCATCATCTCGTAATCAGCGAACAGGTCGATTCTTTGGGCGATAATTCACGGGTTGCGCTCTTGGGGATATGTGATTTACTTCACCGTAACACGTTGACGACACGGCTGTCTCGTGGAGGTCCCCTTTTGGCATCAGTCTTTTTGGAGAGGTGTCCGAGAGGCCTAAGGAGCACGACTGGAAATCGTGTAGGCGGCGAATACCGTCTCGGGGGTTCGAATCCCCCCCTCTCCGAACCAGCCTTTTTGTAACGGCCTGATGCTGCTATGTTGGGAGATGATCGATGGATAAGCTATTGTGGCCGGGAACGTTGCCTGATGTTAGCTGGAGAGAAAGATGCAGCGAAAGAAGCTAGCGGTTGTGATAATTATGGATGGTTGGGGCCTGAGCGAGGCGAAGGAGTTCAACGCCGTGTATCAGGCCAACACGCCCAACTTCGACCGGCTCTGTAGTGAATATCCGTGCACGACGCTACAGGCGTCGGGTGAGGCCGTGGGACTGCCGGAGGGCCAGATGGGCAACTCCGAGGTAGGCCACCTGAACCTCGGCAGCGGCAGGATCGTCTATCAGGAGCTGGTGCGGATAAGCAAAGCGATCCGCGACGGGTCGTTCTTCGAGAACGAGTCGCTCGTTCGGGCTGCCGAGACGGCGAAGAAGAACGGCTCTGCGGTCCATATATTGGGGTTGCTTTCGGATGGCGGCGTTCATTCGCACATAGACCACCTTCATGCTCTGATCAAGCTGTTCAAGGAACGAGGCGTTGGACAGGTGTTTGTGCACTGTTTTCTGGATGGTCGGGACACTCCGCCGCAGAGCGCTCTTAAGTACATTGAGCAGACTCAGCGATATTTGAAGGGTTATGAGGATGCGAGGATTGCGAGCGTTGGTGGCCGGTATTACGGGATGGACCGCGACAACCGTTGGTCACGGGTGGAGAAGGCCTACAACGCGATGGTCCTCGGCAAGGGGTTGACCGCCTCGAGTGCGGAGGAGGCTGTTCAGCTTGGCTATGGCCGTGGCGAGGTGGATGAGCTGATGCTTCCGACCGTTATCGTTTCAGGTAACGGCGAGCCGGTGGGCCTAATACGGGACGGCGACGTTTGTGCGTTTGCGAATTTCAGGTCAGACAGGGCGAGGGAGATAACGGCGGCGCTCGTCGAGGCCCACTTCGACCGGTTTGAGCGGGAGCGGTTTCCGAGGCTTTCCAGCTTCGTCTGCATGACTGAATACAAGGAGGAGCTCAGCGAGGTTGGTATCGTTAGCGTTGCGTTTCCGGCTCAGAGGCTCGAGCGGGTCTTGGGAGCTGAGATCGAGGCGGCCGGCAAGAAGCAGTTCCACACGGCGGAGACGGAGAAGTATGCCCACGTGACGTTCTTCTTCAATGGGGGGATTGAGGAGCCTTTTGAGCACGAGGACAGGGCTTTGATCCCTTCACCTTCAGTTGCGACTTACGATCTCAAGCCCGAGATGAGCGCCTACGAGGTGAAGGACGTCGTGGTCAACCACATACTCTCACGGCAATATGCGTTTGTGGTCGTGAACTTCGCCAACGCCGATATGGTCGGGCACACGGGGGTCATGGCCGCCGCGGTCAAGGCGGTGGAAACCGTTGACGAGTGTGTTGGCGAGGTGGTCAAGGCGACGCTTTCGGTTGGTGGATGTCTGATAATCACGGCTGACCACGGCAACGCGGAGAAGATGTGGGACGAACAGACCAACTCGCCTCACACGGCGCACACCACGAACCCGGTTCCGTGTGTGGTAGTTAGCGATGATTGCGGGCCTCTGGTTAAGCTGGGGAAGCTTGCGGACGTTGCGCCCACGGTGCTCAAGCTGCTTGGGCTCGAGATTCCGGAGCAGATGGATGGAGAAGTCCTGTTCGACGAGTGACTGGCCTCACATTTGGTAATGAGAGCGACTTTGCCGTGCCCGGAGCCATGTTGGTCTAAAGGTCGTGTGATGAACGTATGAAAGTCAAGAGCTACTCGGAGCTGTATCGTAAGCTCATAGGGCTGAACGCCAAGATTCCATACTACCTCTCGCCGAAAAAGGCACTCCCACCGCTTCAGGCGTTTTTTGAGGTTACCTATCGCTGCAACCTGCGGTGTGAGATGTGTCAGTTCACGGATTTTTTCGAGCAGAATCTCAAGGCCTCGAAGACGCTCGTCGAGCTGAGCGTTGACGAGATCACCGGCATCATCCGGCAGGTCCCGAGATACTCGCTGCTGTCCTTTAGCGGGGGCGAGCCGTTCGTGCGACGCGACATTATGGACATTCTGACGGCAGCCTCGTCCCGCAACCCCACGCACGTCATTACCAACGGGACTTTGGTGGATGAGGATAAGGCGAGGAGGCTGGTGGAACTCGGTGCGGGCGCACTCGGCAGGAAGGGACTTGTCCTTGTTGGAGTCTCCGTTCACGGGAACGAGTCACTGCACGACGAGATAACCGGCACAAGAGGCTCCTATGCGAAGGCCACAAGGACGGTGGAGATGCTCCGATACTACCGCGACAAGATGGACAAAAAATACCCGCTGATCAACCTCAAGACGGTCATAACGCACAAGACACTCCCCCATCTCAGCTACATGTTCGACCTAGCGGGAAGGCTCGGCGCAGACATCTGCAACCTTCTGACCATGAACAGCGCCCTGGACTTCTACTGCCGCCTGGCACGGCTCGAGGACGTTGACAGGATCACAGCTTGGGCAAACACGCCCGCCGTCCCGGAGAAGCTGGACACGGAGCTGCTTGCATCGACGCTGCGTTCGCTGGAGGAACGGGCCACCTCGTCCGCAGTCCAGCTCCGGCTCTCGCCACAGGGCATCCCTCGGCAAGAGCTCGTCGATTTCCACAAGGGGCGACTCAATCTTGCCCGATACGTGTGCTACATGCCCTGGTCAAAGGTGTTCATCTCCGCATACGGTGATGTCCTCATCTGCTTCAACCAGTGGGTGGGCAACCTGCGCGAGAGCAGCCTGAAGGAGCTCTGGATGGCTCCCAAAATGATGCGCTTCCGCCAGATGCTCAAGGATGCAGGCATCTTCCCCGCCTGCGCCGGCTGCTGCCAGTCTGAGTATTCCGCGGGGCCGCCTTGAGACCACTCGCCCGCTCAACAGACGCGACGTTGCGCGCTTACACGGGAATGCCGAGGAGTGCTCGCCGGCCCCTCTTGCTGATCACGCTCATCGCCGCCGCCCTCAGGCTGTATCACCTCGGCCACCTCTCATTCTGGTACGACGAGGCTGCGACGGTCATTCTCTCAAGAAATCTGGCCCAACTGCCGCAGTCGCTCACAACCTCCGCCCCACTGCCCTTCGTTGTCGCTCACTACTGGGACCTGCTCGGCCGGTCGGAGCTCTGGGTCAGGCTGTGGGCAGCGCTTCTGGGAATCGCAATAGTCCCGCTGGTCTGGGCCATCGACAGGAAACTCTTCAGCAACAGAGCAGGGCTCTTCGCGGCAACGCTTGTCGCCGTCAACCCGCTGTGCATCTACTACTCCCAGGAAGCGAGGGGATACTCAATGCTCCCGTTTTTCATCATCGCCTCGGCCTACTTCTGGCTTGTCGCGGCCGACAGAAGAAGGTGGTGGCCATACGGACTGCTCGCATCTGTCACACTGGCGCTCGCCTTCTATTCGCACTACTCCGCCGTCCTATGGATCGCCTCGCTGCCGCTTGCGATGCTCGTGATGGCGCGCTCGCGGCGTGAGCTCCTCTCGCTGTTTTGGCTTGATCTTAAAACGCTTGCGGCCTCGTTTCTGCTCATCAGCCCCTGGCTTCTGGTTTTCGTTGACAAGGCCACAACCACGGTCTCCGTGGCCGACTTCTGGATACCCAAGCCAACGGCCAAAACACTCCTGATAAGCCTCGAAAACATGCTGGCGGGATTCCAGGCGCCGCAGACAGCAGGCCTACTGGCAACAGCTCTATTGGCGGTCATGGCCGCTCTTGGCCTCGGCGTAGCGCTCCTTCGCGGGCCGTTGCGTGGCATGTTGCTCGTGGCCGTGAACGCCTCGCTGCCAGTCGCCCTTGCCTTCGTCATCTCCTGGCTCGCCAAAAACTCCATCTACCTCGACCGCTGCCTGATAGCATCAGCGGCCTTCCTTCTTATTATGGCGGGCTACGGGATGTCCCTGCTGCGCAAGAAAGCCGCCTATGCAGCCATGCTGGCCACCCTCGTCCTGCTCGCATTTCCCCTTGTCAATCATTATCGCAACGTCATCCCCAACTTGTCGCACTGCCCCGGCGTGCGGCCGCGCAAGGAATTCCGGCAGGCTGCCAACTTCGTCAAGCAGAATCTCCTGAAGGGCGACTTGGTTGCACACACCTGCAGGAGCTCGCTGGCTCCGTTCATGGTCTATCTCCCAAGCGACCAGACACAGGTCGTCCTCGCATCGAGCAACGAACACCGACTAAAGATCATGCAGAAATACCCATACAGGGGACTCTGGAGCAGCAAGCTATCGCAAGCCACGCTGCCTATCGCTGTTTATGACCTTCCGCCGGGCTACAAGAGGCTAATCCTCGTTGCCAGCGAGTGGGACATTGGAAAGGGCGACTTCTACTCGCAAGAGAAGGTTCGCATCAAACGTTTCCTCGACCGCAATTACCCTCTCATCATGTCGAAGAACTTCTACGGCGTTCCGCTCTACTTCTATGACCTGACGCGGCCCGTTGCCACGGCCAGGCCGAACGTGCCGACCTCCTCCAATAGGTGACAGAATCCGTGAGGCTGAAGTCGCTCATAAAGGACTCCTACACTGCGCTAGCGGAAAAAGCGACACAGGGCCAAGCGTGCTGGGCTGCATTTCGTCTGGCTCGCGGCCTTAGGCTTTTCGCCGAGCTGCTCATCCCCCAGCGGTTTTTCAGGACGACGGTTGCCGTGGCCGATCCTGCGAATGGCCGCCGCGCCTCGTTTACGGTTTGGGGCAATAAAAGCGGGGTGTGGTATCTCTCGCGCTGCTTCGAGCGGTCAGGCCTTGCCGTGCACGAAACGCGTGATTCACAGATGACAAGCACACCGCCGTCCATCAAATTCGTCTGGCACAACTGCGCTGTCTCCTGGAAGTTCAGGCAGAACGGATGGCTGGTCCTTCCTGGCCAGGTGCGCTCGCAAGTGGACCTCTCGCGAGGCATGGATGCCGTCCGGGCACGCTTCTTGCGCAGCGCAAAGGCGGCAGTCCGAAGCATCACCAGGCAGGGACTTGTCTATCACATCGTCCCATGCGACGAGATTCTCCGCCGGTTCTACGACGAGATGTATCTCCCCTACCGAGAGGTTCGCTTCGCAGGCAATCCGATAGTGAAGGATTTTGAATCGGTGCGCAGGTTCGCAAAGGGCTCCGTCATGCTCGCCGTCACGGATTCTCGTGCCAAGCCTCCCCCGAAGCTTGAAGACATGCTCGGCGCACTCATCATCCGGCAAAACGGCAAAAGCGCAACTGCCGACCTGCCCGGCCTGAACGGCGACCCGCTGGTTGCGCTCGAACGGGGTGTGGTCGAGGCGCTCTATTACTTCTCGCTTGAGTGGTGTAGCTCTCGGGGCATTGAGAGGCTCGATCTGGGTCAAAGCCACCCGTTCCTCGATGACGGCATACTCCGCTTCAAGACCAAGTGGGGCGCGACGGTCGAGGCCACGCAGGCGGGCGTGCACAATCTCGCAGTCCGCTTCGTGGACAACGGCTGGCTCGGCAGACATTTTCTTGCGAACCACCCGCCTATCGTCTATTGCAGCCACAAGCCGCCAACTGCCGACCGCAAACTGCCAACACCGGGTCTCATCGGCGTGGCACGCCTGCCGGCTGGTGAGCTCAGCTATCGTGGCCTACGGAGGCTCTGGCGGAGCCGAATGATAAACGGCCTGCGGGAGCTGCTGATCGTTTCAGACCCCGATTCGCCCGATGAGTCGCAACGACTGGCGGCGCAGTTTCCCGGCGTCAGGATTTTGCCTTGTTATGACCTTCGCTATCTGGCCGAGGCGGTCAACTCGCTCTCTCGCTGAGGGCCATCCTTGGGCGCGAAAGGCGGTCATATTAGGTGGAGCAGCTCGTCGTCTATGCCGAGCTCGGCAAGCGTGCTTGCAAGCGGGGCGCCGCTCGCCGGGTCTATCCCAGAGAGCTCATAGAAGCGAGTGAGCGCAGCCTGAAAAGCGTCTGACTCGATGCTCTCTCCGCGGAATCTGCCCCCCGGCATCGGCTCCGAGTAGCGACTGGGCAGGCCATCGAGGTTCTCGCCGCCGGTGCGCCTGGCTATCCACAGCCGCTCAATCGCGCCGATCCTTTCTCCGATTGTTTTAAGGTCCTTTGACGTGAGACCGAGCCCGCAGGCGGCGTTGACATACTCCGTCAGCTCATCAATGCCCAGGAGGTCGGGGCTGTTGAACTGGACGACGAACCGACAGATGCCGATGGCGTCGGAGACCGCAAACAGGGACTCGGTCTGCCGAACCATCTCGGCCTTCCCCTCGTATGACGTGGAGTCGGGCGAGACCGGAGCTTTGAATATCTTCCGCAATTGCCCAGCGCTCAGATTCAGCGCCTCAAGCGTCGGCCGGGAGCGAAGGTGGTCTGCGCCTCGTGTTGATGTTGCCACGCCGAGCGCAAAGCCCTTGTGGCCGCGGACATCGACCGCGTCCGACTGCGGCAGCCGTTTCGACCAGACCATCGCCTCGTCCACCACGCTGCCGAAATGGCTCCGCATCGCCCGGGCGCCGTCGGCGAGTAATGCTCCGAAGCCCTCCCGCCGGGCGATGGTCTCGACCAGTTGCATGATTGCATCAGTGTCGCCCCAATTGAGGCGCAGTCCGCCCGTGTCCCTCTCGGTGATGACGCCCTTGTCGAAGAGCTCAATCGCGGCCGCGATGAGGTTGCCGGCCGTGCAGGAATCCATGCCGAGCCGGTTGAGCTTGTTGTTGATCGCGAGGATAGCGTCCAGGTCAGTGATGCCGAGGACTGGGCCAATTGTGCCCAGCGTCCCGTATTCGATTCCGGGCCCCTCGATGCCGGCGTATTTCCCGTCAGGGATTCTATAAGTGTGCTGGCAGCGCACTGGACATGAGAAGCAGCCGGTTCGGTGGACGTAATACCGCTCAACCAGCCGTGAGCTGCGTAGGGAGTTGCTGCCCTCAAGCGGCCCGGATGTGGCGTTTTTTGTCCTTATTATCCCCATGCGGCTGTGCAGGTCGTAGAGGAATGGCGTGCCGCGCTTGGCGAGATGTTTCAGGACATCAACCTTCTTCAAGGCTCGCAGGAAGCGCCTCGTCAGCTCGGTAAAGGCGCGTGGGTCGAACAGCTCGGGCACCACGTCTTGCCGCTTGCCAGTCGCGACAATGGCCTTGAGGCGCTTTGCGCCCATGAGGCAGCCGAGGCCTGTTCTGGAGGCTGCATGGCGACCGCCCGTCCTGACCTGCGAGAAGCGAACCAGGTTCTCGCCAGCGGGCCCGATGAGCAGCGCTTCAGAATCTCGACCGAATCGCGACTTCAGCGCATCGTGCGCGTCGAACGTGTCCCTGCCCCAGAGCCATGTCCCGTCCTCCAGCGATACGTCGTCTCCGTCCAACACGATGAGGCCGGGATTCTCCAGCTTCCCCGTGATGACCATGTGATCAAAAGCAGTGCTACGAAGTGCTGCGCAGAAATGCCCGCCTACGCTGGAATCCCCCAGCAGGCCCGATTCGGGCGAGATGCCCGAGACTGACGTTCTGGCAAGCGAGATGCCGGGGATGCCGGAGAGAAGGCCATTGCCGACGATGAGCGGTGCGTCGGGTCCAAGCGGGTCCAGATGCGGCTCGGCGTATTTGAGTAACGCCAGCATGTTGATTCCGCGCCCGCCTAAGAGCATCTCCCGGGCGCCCTGCGGTATCTCCCGCGACCTAGTGGTTCTCGTTGAAAGGTCTATGTAGGCGACCTTCCGCTTCGCCAAAGCTCCTTGCATAACGTCTCTCCGTGATGTAGCGAAGCCCTCAATGGGCAGCCTGAGATTAGCAGGCCAGCCCCGCATCCTCAACAGGCAGTCTGCGAACGACTAGCGGTTCTCCCCTTCACACTTGTCCTGAATTCGCTTAATCTCACTATAGCTGTTTGAAGCATTTAGGATACAAAGGATTGGATAGAGCTCTTCGTTGTGGGCGGAACAAGACGGAATGGACCTGTAGGATGTCATCGACGGAATCGCCCCTCGTGTCCAGGATTAAGCAACTACCGGGATCGCTCCGAGTTTGGCTGGGGCTACAACCCGGCTGGGAGACGGCTCATGGTGGCGACCCCAGTCCTTCTGCGCGGAATATCTACCGGTTCCTGTGCGCGCTTGTCAAGGTGTGTTTTGCTTACTTTGTGGCGAATCTGATTGCCGACGTTTTCATCGGTTCGTCACTGCATCGCTGGATTGTTGAGGTGCTTTGCCTGAGCTGGAAAGCGAAAGGATGCAGAAAAGAGGTTCTGATCGCTTTTCGGGCGGGGCTTTGGGCGGTCTTCTCCTGGGCGTTGTTCCGTCGCGATCTCAAAGTGATCTATCGCAGGTTAGGCCGACGAATGCCCTGGCGAAGAGCAGTCAAACTCGTGATAGTGTGTCTCTTGATATACACCGGGGCATACATCGGCATCCAGAAGGTCATGCTGCCCGATGGGAAGCTGGTTAGAAAATCTATGTCCAAACAGGCCATAAGGATTT
>QMNL01000032.1 GCA_003647755.1 Candidatus Coatesiibacteriota bacterium | reverse complement strand
TGTAAAGTTTTTTAACGAGCAGAAGGTTGACCAGGTCATTCATGCGGGGGACATCATCTCCCCATTCACTGCGAAGGTCTTCAGGAAGCTCAAGTGCCCGATGGAGGCCGTGTTCGGCAACAACGATGGCGACAAGCTGTTCCTGATCGAATCGTTCAAAGGAATAGCGAAGTTTCACGAGCGGTACTTCTCTTTGGAGTTGGATGGCAAACGGATTCTCGTCTTCCACCAGCCCGACTTCATTGAATCGGTCTCAAGGTCGAGGGATTACGACGTTGTCATACACGGCCACACGCACAAGATGAGGGTCGATAACCGCGAGGCGCTTCTGATAAACCCGGGCGAGTGCTGCGGCTATCTCACCAAGCGCGCCTCGGTCGTGATTCTCGACCTTTCCACGATGAACGTGGAGGTTACGGAGCTCTGACGCTGGTCTATCCCGCATACGGGACGGGCAATAAGCAGGGGCAGTTACGGTTCTACAAGCTTTCAGGGCTGTAACGCGGCAGTGCGGTGTAGCGCCGGCCTTCCGCGTGTGCATTTGTCCGCAGATTACGCAGATTCAAGGGTGGGGACAGGCCCCGCCGTATGTGCGTTTGGCAGATCATAACGAGGGTGCGGTAAGGCAGGTACCCCTACATGACGTCGATGGGCTCTTATATAGAACGTGAGGCCTATCTGAGCACGGCACCACTTTACTCGACCAAATGTCTGATTTCCTGCAGCATTTCCGTGCGGGAAAACACCAAGACCTCCGCGTCCCGATTAGCGGATGTCCTGTGGCCTACGGTCCTCAAGTTACACGGACCTGTGACCGTCAACGCTGTCACATTCCAAAGCATTGCGAAGACTGGTCCTCATTGGTCAGGCTTGACATGATTGCCTATTGGGGCACGATGTCTGAGTTGTTTTAGCAGTAGCAAAGATGTGAAACGAAAAGAGGGCTTACGACTATGCGGAAACGTGTGCTCATTATGGGTGCTGCTGGAAGGGACTTCCACGATTTCAACATGCATTTTAGGGATAACGATGATTATGATGTGGTCTGCTTTACGGCCACGCAAATCCCAAACATCGAGGGCAGGAAATACCCGCCGGAGCTCGCCGGCAAGCTATATCCGCAGGGCATTCCAATTTATGCCGAGGATGAGCTCGAGTCGGTGATCAAAGAGAAGAAGATTGACGTCGTTTGCTTCTCATATAGCGACATAACGCACGAGCACGTGATGCACAGCGCCTCTCGGGCAATGGCGGCAGGGGCTGATTTCATGCTTTTAGGCACGAGCAGTTCGATGCTGAAGATCAATAAGCCCGTGGTGGCTATCTGCGCGGTTCGGACTGGCTGCGGGAAGAGCCAAACCACACGGAGAGTCAGCGAGATACTGCGGAAGCACGGCAAGAAAGTCGCCGTCATTCGGCATCCCATGCCGTATGGCGACCTGGCAAGGCAAGCAGTTCAGCGTTTTGGGAGCATGGACGACTTGGTCAAGCAGAAGTGCACGATAGAGGAGCGTGAGGAGTACGAGCCTCATATCAAACGCGGTAACGTGGTCTTCGCTGGTGTGGACTACGCAAGGATAGCTGAGGCTGCCCAGAAAGAGGCGGAGATCGTTCTCTGGGATGGTGGCAATAACGACATCCCGTTCTTCAGCCCAGACCTGCATATCGTCGTCCTTGACCCACATCGGGCAGGCCACGAGCTGAAATACCACCCGGGCGAGACCAACCTCAGGATGGCGGACGTGCTGGTGATCAACAAGGTTGTTACGGCCGAGCCGGAGAAGATCGAGAGCGTTTTTGAGGCCGCCAGGACGATCAATCCGAAGGCCACGGTAGTTATGGCCGCCTCGCCGCTGACGGTGGATGACCCAGCGGCCATCAGGGGGAAGCGAGTTCTGTGCGTAGAGGACGGGCCCACGCTGACGCACGGCGGAATGAAGTACGGCGCCGCGGTCATTGCCGCCAGGCAATATGGCGCAAGCGAGATCATCGACCCCAGGCCCTATTGCGTTGATACAATCCGCGCCACTTTCGAGAAGTACCCCGGCATCGGGACGCTGTTGCCAGCGATGGGTTACTCGGATAAGCAGATCAAGGACCTCGAGGACACTATTAACAAGACGCCATGTGACGTGGTCCTGATCGGAACGCCGATCAATCTTGGTGGCCTTATCGAGATCGATAAGCCATCGATGCGAGTTGGCTACGAACTGCAGGAGATCGGCTCGCCGACGCTGGATGACATCTTGGGTGAGTTCCTGGCCAAGCTCTGACGCTTTGCGGTGAAGTGGAGATTTTGGGCTGAGGGATAGCGGCTTCAAGGGGCCAGAATGCGAGAGATCGATGCTAGGAGCGTAATAGACGCCGTTGCGGAGCTTTGCCGGAGGGCCAACTACGAGCTGCCTGACGATGTGGTAGCTGCGCTTGAGCGGGCTGTCGCGAACGAAAGCTCCCCGGTGGGAAAACGAGTTCTTCTGTCCATACTGCGCAATGCATAGATCGCCAGAGAGGGCAAGTTCCCGATATGTCAGGACTGTGGCCTCGCGGTGTTTTTCGTCGAGATGGGCCGCGATGTGCGGATAGAGGGGATGACGTTGGAGCAGGCCTTGGCCGCGGGCACGCGGAGAGGATATGGCGAACACTACCTGAGAAAATCGGTCGTGCGAGACCCCTTCCAGCGAGAGAACACAGGCGACAACACGCCGCCGTATGTGCATATAAGGCAGCTCGAGGGCGATAAGTTGAGGCTCCGTTTCATGCCAAAGGGCAGCGGGAGCGAGAACATGAGCTCCTGCGTGATGCTCTCGCCGTCTGACGGAGCAGCTGGCGTCAGAAGGGTCGTCGCTGAGTGCGTTGACGCTGCCGGGGCCAAGGCCTGCCCGCCCATCACAGTTGGCGTCGGTATCGGAGGCTCCTTCGATGAGTGTCCGAAGCTTGCCAAACTTGCGCTCCTTAGAAAGATCGGATCCCGACACAAGGATGCCTTCTACGATGGTCTCGAGCGACAGATGCTCGAAGACGTAAACGCGCTCGGCATCGGCCCGCTCGGTTTCGGAGGGAAGACTACGGCGCTTGCGGTCCACATCGAGGCGGCGCCGTGCCACATCGCCTCGCTTCCGGTCGCGGTCAACCTTCAGTGCCACGCGGCGAGGCGTGCGGAGGTGATTTTATAGAATGTCTGGCAAGCCCAAGAGAATAGTAACTCCGTTGTCGCGGGAGGTCCTCGCGGAGCTCCGGGCCGGCGACGAGTGCCTCATCTCCGGCGAGCTCATCGGCGCAAGAGACCAAGCTCATAAGCTTCTCTACGAGATGATTCAGCGAGGCGAGGAGCTGCCGTTTCAGATATCGGGTGCAGTGATCTACTACGTTGGCCCGACGCCCGCGAGGCCTGGCGCAGTCATTGGCTCGGCTGGGCCCACGACGAGCGCCAGGATGGACATATTCACGCCGGATCTTCTGGAGAGGGGATTGGCTGCAACGATTGGTAAGGGCCAGCGGTCGGAGGAAGTCCGGCAAGCGATGATGAGGCGTGGAGCGGTTTACTTCGCCGCACCGGGAGGCTTGGGGGCTTATCTTGCCAGCCGTATCGTGTCGGCCGAGGTGATCTTTGCAGCGGAGCTTGGCCCTGAGGCTGTGCGAAAGCTGGTGGTTGACGAGATGCCCGTCATCGTTGCCAACGACATATACGGCAGCGACGTGTACTCAATCGGCAGAGAGAGATACCGCCGACCCCGTCGCTGAGAGGCCGCACGGACTTATTGGACAGCGCCCGAAGGGCCGTCCAGCTCCGCAATTGGAGTCAAAGCGGCGTCAGGCCGCCGTTGTAAAGATGGCCTCTTAAGGCTTCGCTCCCTCTCACGTTCGAGCTTTGCCGGGCACGAAGTTGTTGACGTGTCAGGCGACTGCGGCAAGAATACACAAATGGGTCAAGCTGTTAAGGTGAGCGATGGCCCAGGATGCCATTATCTTGAAAGGTCTCTACGTGCTTGATCGGAGCGCAGATGTGATGTTCAAGACAGATAGAGTGGGAATACAAAGATGTCTTCGAGTGTGAGCATGGCGCACGCGAGGCGCCGTTTGACGCATCTGGTCTGCGCATCTGTCATGTTGCTTTCTCTCTCCCTTCTTGTCGCGGTATCGGTTGGTGAGAAGACAGATGATTCGACCAAAGGCACAGAGCTTTCAGGGGATATTGACGGTTCGGGCACGGTTGACGCAAAGGACAAATTGCTCATGGAGAAGGCAATTGGCGCGAACTCATCTGACCCCGACTGGGATGCGCGGTGCGACCTCGACGGAGACGGCCTCATCAGTTTCAAGGACCTGTCTATCCTCGAGTCGAACATGGGCAAATCGCTTCTGGGCGCTGCGATTGGTGCAGGGCATCACGCTTGTGGCCGGCCAGAGCTCGTCTTCGGGCCGAAACCGCCGTTTGGCTACCTTCCCTCTGCGCTAGATGCACGAGGCGAGGTCAAGCTCGGGTTTGTCGTTGGTGAGGACGGACGTGTTCAGTCGGTTTGGGCGTTGCTGTCGGACCTTGGACCCGTTGCCACGAAATCGCTTCTGTTGTATGCTAGCGGGTGGTATTTTGAAGTTGTGTCCGATTCTGCGAGGAGGGGCACATCATATTCTATAGTAACGGTGAAGTGTCAGGACCTCATTGGGCAAGAGGGGGGCTTGCTGCCTGGGTAATGAGGCGAGGAAAGGAGCAAATAATGGATGCAGAGCGGATCTTGGACATCGTTCAATCTGTTAGCGACCTTCAACATATTAGGAGTGGGAAAGTCCGCGAGATATTCCGTTTCACTGAGAATATCCTTCTATTTGTTGCCACGGACCGCATCTCGGCATTTGACGTCGTGTTGCCGACCGACATCCCATCAAAGGGGAAGGTCTTAACCAATATCTCGAAGTTCTGGTTTCGGGAGACCAAGGACATCTGTCCGAACCACTTCGTCTCGACGAGGCCGCAGGACTTCATGGACCTCGAGGATGACGTGCTGGAGGTGCTCGCTGGCCGGTCGATGATGGTTGAACAGATGAGGCCAATACCGTTTGAGTGTATAGTTCGTGGACATCTTTGCGGCTCGGCGTTTAGGGAGTATGAGAAGAGCGGCACTGTAGGCGGGGTAGAGCTTCCGCAGGGCCTCAAGTTCGGTGATAAGATCGCTTCGGGACCTCTCTTCACACTGACGACCAAGGCGGAGACTGGGCACGACTTGCCAGTTGGGTTCGAGGCGCTCGAGGCCGAGATCGGCGAGGAAGACGCTGAGGTGGTGCGCAAGATGTCGCAGGAGCTATATCAGTTCGGGCAGCGTGTGGCTCGCCAGGCAGGACTCGTTCTCGTCGACACGAAGTTTGAGTTCGGGTACAATCGTCGGGGCGAGGTTTGTGTGATGGACGAGATGCTGACGCCCGATTCATCCCGGTTTTGGCTCAAATCTGACTACCTAAAGGGTAACAGGGGCGATCCCTACGACAAGGAGTTCGTCCGTCAATACCTGGTCGAAAGCGGCTGGGACAGGAACCCACCAGCCCCGGAACTGCCCGAAGAGATCGTCTCGGAGACCGTCCGGCGCTACACGCTCGTCCACGATGCAATAACCAAGCTGAAGCTTTGATGTGCTCGCAAAGCACCGATTCTTACAACGGCACTCCTATGATCCGGGGGCCTCTGGAGTTCTCGATCAGGTCGTTCGATGAGGTCTCATCGACAAGCGACATCGCGCGCGAACTTGCCAAGTCCGGTGCGGCGGAGGGCACAGTCGTCGTCGCAAAGAGGCAGACTGCCGGGCGAGGGAGGTTTTCGAGCCGCTGGTTCTCTCCTGAGGGAGGGCTTTATTGCACGGTGCTTCTTCGCCCAGATATTCCAGCGCAGCGATCGCACCTGCTCGGTATGACTGCTGGCTTGGCCGTTGCAGATGCGATCGAGCCGGCCATCGGACTGCCCGCCCAGCTCAAGTGGCCCAATGACATCTACCTCACAGGGAAGAAAGTGGCGGGCGTGCTGACCGAAACGGAGGTCTGCAACGAACGCGTGCGCCTCGCACTGGTGGGCATTGGGATAAACGTGCAAAGGCCTGATTCTGGCGTCCCAGACCAGCTGCGGGGAAGGGCGGTTTGGCTTTCAGAGTTAGTCGGCGTGAGGCCGGCGGACCTTCTTACGGCCGTGCTGGATGCCTTCGCCCTATGGTATGAGATGTTGAGATCGGGGGATCTTGGAGGGATGGTCGAGAGTTACAACCGGCGGGGTCTTCTTAGGGGCAGAGACGTGGAGGTCAGGTCGGCAGACCGGGTTACCGCTGGCCGGTGCAGGGGCATTGATGCGCGGGGCGCATTGGTCATTGAACAGCCGAGTGGTTCCATAAAGACAATAGTTGAGGGCAAAGTATGCTCC
The DNA here is from genome assembly GCA_003647755.1 of Candidatus Coatesiibacteriota bacterium. Classification (GTDB taxonomy): domain Bacteria; phylum B130-G9; class B130-G9; order B130-G9; family B130-G9; genus B130-G9. The sequence continues at coordinate 3,534 of QMNL01000032.1, read as the reverse complement.
TGGTCATAGATGTCGGCAACACTCAGACGGTGTTGGGGCTGTTTGATGAAGAGAACCTGTCCCACCACTGGCGGATCGCGACGGACATTCGCAAGACGAAAGATGAGTACTCGCTCCTCGTGGGTTCCCTGCTGGCAAGTGCTGGACTTGCCCCTGATGACGTGCGTGGGGTTGGCGTTTGTTCCGTTGTTCCGCCTCTTTCTCATGTTTTTCTGGAGATGGCAGAGAGCTTGTTGGGGGCAAACGCGATACTCGTCGGTCCCGGCGTCAAGACTGGTATGCCGATACTCTACGAGAATCCGGCTGAGGTCGGGTCGGACAGGATAGCCAATGCGCTTGCCGCCTACAATGAGACACGCGGGCCGGTCATCATCGTTGACTTCGGTACGGCAACGACGTTCTGCGCGGTGTCAGGGAAGGGCGAGTATCTTGGCGGGAGCATAGTCCCCGGGGTCGGGATAAGCGCTGACGCCCTCTTCGCGAGGACTGCTAAACTTCCTCGAGTAGCGGTCAAAAAGCCGGCCACAGTGATCGGTAGGACGACAGTGACCAGCATCCAATCTGGCCTCTTCTTTGGTTATTTGTCCATTGTGGAGGGGATGATCGCACGTATCGTGTCCGAGATACAGTTTAAGATCAGGCCGAAGGTGGTGGCGACGGGAGGGCTGGCGGACCTGTTTGCAGGTGAGACTGATGTCATAGATGTGGTTGACCCATATCTCACCCTAAAGGGCATCCGGATAATCTATGAGAAGAACGCAAAGAGACCGGGACGAATACCTCCAAGGGATTGAGGATTACATCGTGCAGATCAGGCTTTCGCCGATGCTGCTCTCGCCGAAGGAGTGGACGATCGCCGAGCAGTGGAAGCGCGACGAGATCCCGCTGATGGTCGTGTTCCGCGGGATCGACAGGGCGATGCGGAGCCTGATGGCGAGAAGGCACGAGTTCAGCAAGCTTCGCATGACGCTCTCTTATTGCGACAAGCCGGTCCGCGCAACCTTTCAGTCATATCTAAAGATGCAGCATCTCTTCCCCGCTGAAAAGCAAGACGCAGCGTCCGTTGGGGCTGGAGCGACACCAGAGGATTCTGATGTTTACTACGTGCTGAACCGGCTGAGTTTGCTGGCCAAGACGGTCAATTCCTTGGCTGAGAGGTCGCAGTTCGCTGCTCGCAGGGACAGCATCGCGCGAATAGCCCAGAAGCTGAGGGAGCTTGCGGAAAAGACGAGGAAGAGCAGAACAGGCCTGTGGCTGGAGCGAGTTCAGACCCGCCTGGTGAAGCTGGACAAGGAACTTCTTAGGACCGCCAGGGGCTGCCTCCCTTCCGGCCGGAGGGCGCAGCTTTGGGCGCAGGCCAAGAAGAGGGCAAGGGAGACGAAAGCGTCGCAGGACAGGTCCCTGATCGATTACCTCATGGACAGGGCAGTTCGGGATGAGTTCCAACTTCCCGTCCTGGGCCTCTTCGACATTTGACGTGCTGCCCCTGAATGCACTTAATCTGTTAGGTCGCGACCGCCGATTCCGCCTGGGTGGTGCCCGGCGTCCCGACGGGCCACTGGCGCTCGATCAGGGCAGGGAGGTCTTTGCTGTGCCGGGTAACATAACAGCGCTCAAGGCCCCATCCTGAATAATTCAAGCCTGCGACTTTCGTTGGCGTGGGGCAGGCTTTCCGGCCTCCGCCGCAAGTCTTGCCAGATTGCCGCCGTGCGCGCAGTTCACAGAATGTTCCCTGACCGGAAATACCATCCCACCATGACGACGGACGGGACCACCTCCGCAATCTCACATGCCGCCCCCAGTGTATCGCCGGTCGCCCCGCCGATCTTCCGATAGCACCATACGCAAAAGATGAGCACGACCAGCACAGACGCACCCGCCGCTGCCACGCCGGGCCATTGACACGCGAGCCAGCCCGCCGTTAGCAACAGCGCGAGCGCAAATAGCGCACTGACCCTGGGACGCAGTCTGTAGAACGCCGATCCCAACCCCCCTTGAGGCCGAGCGTAAGGCAGCACGGCCATACTAATAACCAAGGCGCTCCTGCCCGCCAAGGGCATAAGAAGGGCCGCCCGCCAAACATCCACGCGGGGGATCCTGGCCAGGCAAACAACCTTGAGAAGCAGGACACAAACGATGACAATGACGCCCATCGCGCCGACCTGGCTGTCCTTCATGATTTCCAGGATGCGCTCACGCGGACGGGCGCTCAAGAACCCGTCCGCCGTGTCCGACAACCCGTCAAGATGCAGACCTCCGGAAACCGCCGCCAACAGGACGACCAGGAGGACGGCGGCAGGAAGCGCCGGCAGGACATAAGTCAGTCCCACAGCAGTTCCCGCAGCGCCCGCGCCGATCAGCAGGCCGACAATCGGGAAATAGACGGCACTGCCGGCCAGTTCCGCCTCCGCTGAGCCCGACCTGCCCGGCAGGGGTATAATCGTCAGGAACCGGACGGCCGCCAGAAAGCTTCTCATTTGTCCGCCTTTGAAACAGAAGCTTCTTCAAACGTACTCACTTGAGTGAGGATGGCGATCGCTGCGTCCACTAGGTTCATGGCCAGCGCTGCGCCGGTTCCCTCTCCCAACCGCAGCCCCAGGTCCAGCAGCGGCTGCTTCTTCAGATGGCGCAGCATGGCGATATGGCCCACCTCCTGGCTGCGATGTGCGGCAATCATGAAGTCACGTGAGTGAGGAGCCAGTGTGCACGCTATGAGCGCGCCGGCGGTCGAGATGAAACCGTCCACAATGACCGGTTTTCGCTGGCCGGCCGCCCCCAGAATCAATCCGGCAATCCCGCCGATTTCAAATCCTCCGACCTTCGACAGAACATCCAGGCCGTCGGCGGCATTCGGCTTATTGAGGTCCAGAGCCCGCTGCACCACGTCCGCCTTGTGCTTGAGCTGGTCGTCGTCAACGCCGGTCCCTCGACCGGTCACTTCGGACGGGGCACACCCTGTGATGGCTGCCGCGATGGTCGAGCTCGGGGTTGTGCTGCCGATGCCCATGTCGCCTGTGCCGAAGACATCCACGGTCCCTCCCAGTTGTTGCGCGATTTCGATGCCGGCCTCGAGACAGCGAATCGCCTCCTCGCGGCTCATCGCTGGGCCGCGGGCGATGTTTCGCGTGCCGGCAGCGATGCGCTTGGAGACAACCTTGCCGGCGGAGACCAGCGGTCCGACGTCCGCTGCCACTCCCATGTCCACCACGACGACATTCACCCGCACCACGCTCGCTAGCGCGTTAATGCCCGCGCCGCCATTCGTGAAATTACGTACCATCTGAGCGGTCACCTCCTGCGGATACTTGCTGACCCCTTCGGTCACCACGCCGTGGTCGGCGGCCATCGTCACGATGGTCTTGCGCTCTACGGGCGGATGTAGTGAACAGGTCATGGCGGCCAGGTCTTCCGCCAGATCCATGAGGCGTCCGAGGGCCCAGTGCGGCATGGTGAGTTGATCGAGACGCGCTCTGGCCTTGGCGCGCCAGGACGGGTTCTGTGTGTGTATGCTTTCAATCGTGTTTTCCAGCAAGG
>QMNL01000031.1 GCA_003647755.1 Candidatus Coatesiibacteriota bacterium | reverse complement strand
CGCATCGATGGTTTGCCTGGGGTTACTATCTACTGAAGAAGCAGCGTCGCGAGCCTGCACCGCTCATCGCTGGAGACGATTTGCTCCGGGCAGCTCATCTCTCAGCGCCGTGCCATCCGGGTCACATCACTGCCGGCGGAGGAGTTTTGTTGCCCACCTTGCCGGCGCGTTGTCGGAGAGGAGGTCCAGCTGGCCTAAATTGGTCAATATGACGTCTTCAGCCTCATCGTGCCTGCCCCGTGCGTCCAACAGCGCCACGAGCCGACGGAGGCCTTGACGCCAGAATATACTCCGCCGATGAAGCATCACGAGCCTGCGCAGGGCGACCTCGGAAACGTCAAATCTCTCTGCCCGCGCCGCAATTTGAGAGGCAAGCAGAAGGAAGGGAGGCTGCATGCCATCGCAGAGCTCAAGCCCGGCCCTGGCCAAGCTGATGCCTTCTGGCGGGCCCGCTCGCTCAGCCTCATCATAGAGCATGAGGCCGAGGCACATTCTGGCGAGTTTCCCCCTTGAGAGCCGCAAGGCTCTGTCTAAATGGGACAGAGCGCTGGCATGGTTCGAGGCGCGCTCGGCCGAGAAAAAATGCCGCAGCTGGGCCAAAGCCCTGATCTGACCGTCTCGGTCGCTGATCGCAATTGCCGAAAGCCGCGCCCGGGTGTCATCCGTCAAGTTTCCCATAGCGTCTTGGGCCGCTGGCAGGAGGGCATATTCGGGGATAGTCTCCAGCAGCCGCCTCATGAGGAGCAGGCCACCCTCGACGTCGCCCAGTCTGCCGTCATATATGTCCAGCAAAAGCCGAAACGCCATGGCGCCATACGAGGCGCTTCCTGACGTTATCAAGGCGTCGAGCGCCGCCTCGGCGTCCGCGAGCTGGCCCGCCTCAATTCTGCGCTTAGCGATGACAAGCAGCATCTCATTCGAGACGAACTGTGTGTGGAAAAGTCGCTGCCAGGGTTTAAGCGCAATCGCCGTCCATGTCTCGAGGTGAAAATCAAGCCTGCGAGAGAGCAGGTCCGGCTCGAGGCCAGCAAGCGCCTGTCGCTCCGATTTCGTGCCCAGAAGAACCTCCGCGACCAGCCTGGCGTCATCGGCGAATGGGCTATCAAAAAAGCGATCGGAAAGGCTGACTAGCTGCGCCCGCGGCAGGCTCAACAGCCCCAAGCGAGCACAAGACCGAACCGCGCGGTCGAGCTCTGCACCGCCGACAGCATCGCCGCAGAACCTTGCGAGCGACTCAACCTCATGCCTCGCCTGGATGCCGTTGCCGATCGCGTATTTTAGCTGGACATCGACCGCAGCGTCCGGGGCGGCGATGCCAGCGCTGAGAATGAGCAGAAAGCCAAACGAGAGGGCTGAGGCGAGACGCATTCTGAATCCACGGTGCGCAAAAATAGCGAACGTCAAAAGCGAGGCCAGCACGAAGGCCGCCAGGTGAGCCAGAAAGAGTAGTCCGATTGCGGCCTGTCCGTCCCATTTGATAAGACCGAAAAGCCTGTTTGCGAACCGATAGACAAGCGCCGCAGCTGACAGTGCGATGCCAAGCGCCGAGATGCGAGCGCTGATGCGTCTTCGGGCGAGCATGACTACGCCGGGGACGAGCGCCGCGCCGAGTAGCAGCAAGTCAGGGAGCGTGTTGTACATTGGCAGCAGCACCTGTGCGAGAGCCATCCACGCAAGAACGCCGATGTAGGTTGCCAGTGTCCTCATTCAAGCGTTCCTTGCGTCTTCAGGTGCTTGGCCGGTCATCGTGAGCAGGTGCACGGCTTGAGCCAGGCTGGACCATGGCCGGCAGTTACACAACGTTATTCCCGCCACTTGGCAATCGCCCTCCAAGCTGAGAAAAAAATGAAGACCCCCAGCAGGACCGGCGGAATTAGCACGATCGCGGCGGCGAGTTTCAGAAACCTCCGAAGCCAATGCAGGAGTGGATGGAGGCGCGTCTGCGGCTCGTTTAGGATGTTCTCCTGATGCAATTGACTGTCCATGACGTCAGCGAGCATATCAGCCCAGGGCGCCGTGCATCAATAGGAGGCTGGTGATGACGTTCACCGGAGGCCGCCGTGATTTCCGGGCCTGGCTCAGCGCGGCCGGTCTGACGAATATAGCCACTTGTAGATGTAATATGAGGCGATGACCTTCTGTACGTAGCGGCGGGTCTCAGCGAAGGGAATCATATTGATGAACTGTTCATCCTCGACCGTGTCGTGGCACGTCCTGAGCCATCGCGCGACGTTGTCTGGCCCGCCATTGTAGGCCGCAAGTGCGAAAACCAGCCGCCCGTTGAAGCGGTCCAGCAGCTGGCGAAGGTACGCGACGCCGAGCTCGATGTTGGTCTTCGGCGTGTAAAGCTGCTCGAGTGTAAGGTTACCCAGGCCGAGCGACTGCGCAACGTGCTTCGCCGTTGGGGCTATGAGCTGCATGACGCCCCTCGCCGCTGATGACGAGACGCTTTCCACCTGGAAGCGACTTTCCTCGCGGATTATCGCATAGGCGATAGCAGGCTCGACGTTGTTGGCCTTGCACACGCGCTCCACTTGGTCTGAAAAGCCCCGAGGATATAGCGCCTCCACAAACCATCGAGGCAGATCAGACACAGCGAGCCTCAGGTCTTTCAGGCTCTTGAACGCACGCTCGGCAAGCAAGATTGTCTCACTCTCTCTGCCAACTCGCTCGAAAGTCTTGATCGTGTTGTATAGCGTTTGCAGGTCCTCGGGCCTATGGACTGAGACCGCTCGGAGCAGCCTTCCTCCCTTATCATCCATCCCAAGAGACACGAAAAAGGACGCAAGCTCTCTCTGCGTGGCGTTACTTGACGGAGGCACAAAGGCGAATGCGCCATTGCCGTTTAGGGCGAACAGGCCGGCAGTTCTGTCATTGACTTTCAGAAAGGCCTTCCTGAGAGAGACCGCACTGCTCCATGTCCGAGAGCCTTTTTTGGCCAGCACCTGGGCCTCGCGGAGCAGGGCTATATATCCTCCGTCATCGCCTTGCTGAGAAAGCCCTTGCGCCGAGCGCAGAGCAGTCCTGGCCATCTGAGCGAGAGCCGTCGCGTTGGCCTTGCCCTCCGATTTCAAAGCGCCCAGCCTGTCGAGCGCGGCCAGGCCGAAATACGAGTTGGGGAACTTGGCGACAACCGTGGCATATCGCTTGGCCGCCACGTTGTAGTCAGCCCGAAGGTCGCTCACCCTAGCAAGCAGGAACGAGGCGCTCTCGTAGTAGGGCGTCTTCTCAGCGAGCCCTACAAGTGCTGACAGAAGCGTTTCCGCGGACTGCAGATCGCCCGCATCAAACAGCGACAGCGCAATGCGCCACCGTGCGTGAGCCGCATAGGCCTCATCTGGGAAGCGTTCAATGGTGGACTCGAGTGCCGCCAACGCTTCCGGGGTCTTTCGCTCCGCCTCAAGCTCCCGGCCAACGAGGTAGGCCGCTCTGGAGCGCTCGCGACCATCTGGAGATATCGCACACGCCGATTTGTAGTGCTCGATTGCCTGACCATGACGACCCAGACGGCTGTAACAGTGACCGAGAGACATATCCGCCCATGCGACCTCATCGGGTTTCTCCGAGAGCTCCTTGAGCCGCTCGAACTGCTGAATCGCTGCCTCGTAGTCCCTCTGCCTGAAGAGACAAAGCGCCCTCGTCCGCACCGCCTTGACAACGATGTCGCTCTGGCTCTGGGGCGGAATCTCCGCAAGATACCGCAGGCAGTCCCGATACTTGTGGTTCCAGAGACATACCTCCCCCGCTGCAAGGTAGAAGTCAGCGCCCAATTGCTCTTGCGCGTGACAGATAGAACTGAGCGCGCTCAACCTGTCGAGCGACTTGGCGCTCAAGTCATCCTTCTTCTCACGCATGAGCAGCGATATGTATCCCTGGCAGGCGTCATCAACCTGGCCCAACTTCTCCTGGCAGCACGCAAGCCTGAACCGGAACCCGGCGTCAGACCTGAAAACCTTTGCAAGCTGCTGAAAACACCACTGCGCGGCGGCGTATTGACCGGCGTCGAACAGCGACTCCGCCAAATCCGAAATCGCCTCCTTGAACTGCTCGTTAGGGGGATACTTCGCAGACAGCGTCTCTGCCGCTTCCGCCGCCAAATCCCACTTTTTCGCTCTCGCAGACCAGACAACCGCATCGCAGAGAGCCTCCTCACCTAAGAGCCCTCCGGACGACGCCTCGAGCGCAATGAGAAGTTGAACGGCGTCGGGAATCCGGCCCACTCGGCCCAGCGACTCCGCCTTCAGATAATCCAGCCGGGAGGCCCTATAGGTTGCAGGAAACAGCGTGCCGATAGCATCGAGCTTGCGAATGACCGTCTCATAATCCCCTTCTCTGAACAGCTCGGCCAATTGTTCGGTCCGGGAGCTCACCTCCCACCACTGAAGTGCGCAGGCAAGCTTAAGCAGCTTGCCCTTTGCCTGGCATTGGCTAGCTATGATCAGGGCCAATAAAATGGCCACCAAAGCAACACCGATCGGCCTGCGCCGCCCCATACTATCTTGCTTCCTCAAGTTGACATTGCTGAAGGCTGCTGCAACCAGCCTATCGAATGCGTAACTTAAGGCCACCGGGCGTTGGACTCAAGGCTGGAGCATTTTTCGGACGTGCTGGAGGAGGCCGCCTTCGTTGAGGATTTGGAGCACCTGTTTTGGGAATGGGCTGAATGAAAACTCGCTGTCATCAACTATTATTACGTTTCTAGATAGATCAATCGCAACGCGAGAATCCGTGCCTATCGCATCAACACACCCACAGTGCTCAATTGCGACCAGCCCAGCGTTGATGGCGTTTCTAAAGAATATGCGAGCGAAGGATTTGGCTATTATGCCCGAAACACCCGCGTATTTCAGGGCGAAAGCCGCCTGCTCCCTCGAGCTCCCACAGCCAAAGTTCTTGCCCGCAACGATGATGTCCCCCTCCTGAACCGTCTTGGCGAACGTTGGGTCGAGGTCCTCGAGGGCGTGTTTCGCCATCTCGTCGGGGTCCGACACTGTGTAGGTGTATTTGCCGGGAAAGATCACGTCAGTATCTATGTTATCGCCAAAAATCCATACCCGAGGCTGCATCGCCTAGCCCTCCCATCTTGATTGCTCTGCCTAGCCTATTGAGCTCTTCTAGTTCGTTTCCTAGTTTTCTCCGTCGCCGCGTAGCGCCTGCGAGTCGCGGGTTTCCTGTTGCGACTATTCTCCCGCCGCTGAAGGCTGGCTGACGGTTTTGTGAGTCTCCGGCACCTGCGTCTCAGCGTCTCCGCTTCAGCGGTGGTAAGCGCAACGGCGGCGCCCTCGGGGAGCTTGCCCAGTTTGAAGTAGAATAGCTTTGTCCGCCTGAGCTTCATAACCGGGTGGCCAAGCGCCTGAAACATCCGCTTTAACAACCTATTGCGCCCCTCACAAACAACGACACGTAGCCATGAATTGGAGGCGGTCTTGCTGTCCACCTCAACCTCCTTCGCCCTCGCCAGCCCATCCTCAAGCCGCACCCCTCGCCTGGCCCTCTGAAGCGTTTTCTCGGTGGGGACACCGCGAACCTTCACCAGGTATTCCTTCTCCACCTGGAATCTCGGGTGTGCAAGCACATTGGCAACCTCGCCATCGTTCGTAAGAAGCACCAAGCCCTGCGAGTCGGTATCGAGCCGACCCACCGGGAAGACCCTTTCCTTGCAGTCAGGAATCAGGTCCAGAACCGTCGGACGCCCTTCTGGGTCAGAGCAGGTCGAGACCACGCCTTTGGGCTTGTTGACGAGGTAGTACACGCGCTCGACTCCGGGCTGGATGTGCTTGCCGCGGACCTCAATCCTCGCTCGGGCTGGGTCAACCTTGAAACCAACGTCCCTAACGACCTTGCCGTCAACCGAAACGTGGCCTGCGCTGATGAGCTCCTCACACGCACGCCTCGACGAAACGCCGGCGGCGGCGAGGACCTTCTGCAGCCTCTGTTCGCCCGAGGCAGCTTTGCTAGCTGTCCTGTGCGGTTTCATCAGAGATCAGGCAATCAGCAGCTGACAAGTGTCAAGCAACTTCTCAGCGGAGAAGCTTTAGGATGTCGTTGTAGGAGACCAGCAGCATGAAGCCAATCAAGACCGCAAAGCCAATACGAGTAGCAGTCTCTTTGAACTTCATGCTCACCGGACGCTTGGTCGCGGCCTCAATACCGAGAAACAGGACGTGCCCTCCGTCGAGAACGGGGATCGGAAGTAGATTCAAGATGAACAACTGAACGCTCAAGAAGGCGATCAGCTGCAACAAAGGGGTCGCCCCGGCCCTTGCGTATTGGCCCGCAACCCTTGCTATCATGATCGGCCCGCCGAGGCTCTTGATGGAGGCCTGTCCAGTAACCAGTCTCCAAAGCACCTCGAACGTTAGGCCCATAGTCGACAACAGTTTTCTCTCTCCCCGATAGACCGACTCCCCGAACGAATACCGCATCATCTTGGTCGGAGAAGGAGGCGCTCCGATCCCAATGGCAAACGAGTTAAGCTCCTCGCTGAATTTAGGAACAACCGTGAGGTTAAGAAGCTTTTCTCCGCGTTTAACCTGCATGACAAGGGGCTTCCCGTCGCTCCCCCTGACCGCGTCCCGAAGCTGCATCCAGTCGGACACCTTGACCCCGTTTATGCTCAAGACCAGGTCCCCGGCCTCAAGGCCAGCCCTCTCGGCCGGCCTGCCATGCATCACGTTCGCTATCACAGGCGGTATCGGCATGCCAACACCTATGACGCCAGCCCCGTAACGGCGCTCCTCAGCCACGGTGAGATTCACCGTCCTACGCTGGCCGTCACGCTCCACAACTATTGAGATGTGCTGCTGGGGACGGCTTCCGATCTCAGTCAGAGCGTCCTCCCAAGTCGGCGTGGGGGTCCCCATGACCTCCACTATTCTGTCCCCAGACCTGATTCCTGCCGTGGCCGCTGGCGAGCCCTTCTCAACCCAACCGACCCTCGCTGGCTGGTCGATATATGCGGAGACCGAGATGCCGAGCATGTAGATCAGCGGAAAGAGCAAGGCGGCCAAGATGAGATTCGCAAATGGGCCAGCCACAAACACGTAAAGCCTCTGTAACTTGCTCCGAGAGCAGAGCTCGTAGTGCTCAGGCTCATCACCTTCTGGCTCCTCTTGGCCCGCTATCTTGACGTATCCACCCCAGGGAATGAGCGAGACCATATACTCCGTCTCACCCCACTTGATGCCAAAAAGCTTGGGCCAAAAGCCGATCGAGAACTGGTCAACCCGAACGCCCAGCGACTTCGCCGCACTAAAGTGGCCCAGCTCATGCACGAGCACCAAAATGCCCAGCACAACCAAGAACATCAGTATCGTGAAGAGCAATCTGCTACCTCTTCATCTCTTGTCTGCCAGCTTCCTCGCCTCGTTTTCAGCCACCTGCGTTGTCCACTTCTTGACTGCGAGAATGGACTCAAGCGACTCGATTGAGACGACATGGTGCTGTCGCATTGTCGCCTCAATCACTTCCGGTATCTCAGTAAAACTAATCGTGCCGTTTCTAAAATACTCTATCGCAATTTCATCTGCCGTGCATAACACTGACGGCATGCTGCCACCAGCCCTGACAGCTTCATAAGCTATGTCTAGACACCTGAAACGTAACCTGTCAACCCTCTCGAAATGAAGCGAGCTCAGCTGTTCGGGCGTTAGGCCTCGTGTCTCCCAATCGAATCGCTGAGGCGCAGAGAGGGAATAGAGGATCGGCAGCTCCATGTTAGGCACAGCGATTTGGGCCTTCCAAGACCCGTCAACAAACTCCACCATCGAGTGCACAATGCTCTCAGGATGAACCAGGACATCGACCTCGTCCGGAGACCGGTCAAAAAGCGCACACGCCTCGATGACCTCCAGGCCCTTGTTCATCAGCGTGGCCGAATCGACGTTGATCTTCTCGCCCATGTTCCAGACCGGGTGCCGCTGGGTCTCGCGAAACGACCTCTTCTGAAGCTGCGCCATCGTGTCCCTCCTGAAAGGCCCACCTGACGCCGTCAAAATAAGCCGCCTCACCGATTCTCGCGCCTCGCCGGCGAGGCACTGCATTATGGCGCTGTGTTCTGAATCGACTGGTGTCAACCTGCTTCCCTTCTGCTGCACCATTTGCATAAGCAGCGGTCCCATCATCACGAGGCTCTCCTTGTTGGCCAGCGCAATGTCAAGCCCCGCCTTTGCGGAGCAATAGGTGGGATACAGACCAGCCTGGCCCGAAATTGCGGAAACAACCACGTCGGGGTCGGACCTCTCCAGAAACGTCTCAACTGTCTCGTGGCTGTGCAGGACCTGACAGTCCTTATAACCGTCCCTCCTAAACTGCTCCGTAAGTCTCATTGCTGTCGGCGAATCCTGAACCCAGGCGCAGCGCACGCCAAACCGCTTAACCTGCTCGGCGAGCAAGACTGCGTTCCTGCCGGCTGCAAGCCCTACTATGCGGAACCGATCTGGAAAGGACTCCACCACTTGCAGGGTCTGCCGGCCAATCGAGCCGGTGCTCCCAAATATCGCAATTCGTTTCATACTAGGCCTGTAGTCCCGGACCCACCCAGCGACAGGTCCATCTACTACTAAAGCAGGCAGGCCTATCGACACCGATCCGCTCTTGGGACCAGTCTTCTGGAGCGTATTGGCAGCTTGTAATAATCCCTATTTGTATGAAACTCACTGCAATCTCATTCCGCTCAGTCTCGCTAGGTCGCGTTTCGTAAAACCATCATGAAAAACAGGAAGGCCACAGGAAAGTTGAACAGGAAACTGTCGATCCTGTCCAGCACGCCTCCATGGCCGGGGAAGAGCGAGCCGGCGTCCTTGCAGTTGGCCGCACGCTTGACAAGCGAGACGCACAGGTCGCCGAGCTGGCCGAAGATGCCAAGCAGAAGGCCGAGCAGCGCCGCCTGCCCCGCGGACAAGCTGTCCATTAGCCAGCCAAGTATCAAACAGGTCAGTATTGAGGCTATTAGGCCGGCGACGAACCCTTCCAGCGTCTTGCCGGGGCTAATGCGCTCGAGGGCCTTGTGTCTGCCCCATCGGCGGCCGAAGAAGTAGGCGGTGGTATCGCACATCCAGGTCGCTACTATAACGATGATGACCAGGGTCAGCCCGGCCTCGTCAGACAGCCCCATCCCCGGGGAGGGTGTGCACCCCAGGCAGATGGCAAAGCTCGCCAGAAACGGCAGGAGCATTATCGAAAAAAGAGAAAAGGCCACGTTGGTCATAGCTTTCCTGGGCTCTTTGGTTGACAACAGCCCGCGCAGCAGCACAGCGAGCACTGATACAAGGAGTACGAGGCCCATCGTCTCCAGATCGGTGCTCAAGAACGAAAAGGCGCAGGAGACCAGGATTATAAGCGGCCACAATATCTCAATGCCCGAATCCTTTAACATCCTGTGTAACTCGCGCAGGCCGGCCAGGACGGCCGCCAGAACGAGAAGGCTGAGGCCGATCCTGCGAAACAGGATAATCACCGCCAAGACAGCGGGGGCGGCAATGACAGACGTGATTATGCGAGCTGTGAGGTTCGTCAATTGTCAGACAACTCTTCCGAACTTTCTCGTTCTACGCTGGAAATCGGCTATCGCCCGGTGCAGGTCCTTCTCACGAAAATCAGGCCACAGAACGTCTGTAACATGAATTTCTGTATATGCGATCTGCCACAGCAGAAAATTGGAGACCCTCATCTCACCACTCGTTCTGATCAGAAGGTCTGGGTCCGGCTGGTCAAACGAATCGAGGCAACCTGCAAACGTTTTCTCATCCAGGCCCGCGAGGTCGAGGCTACCCTCGGCATGTTGCCGGGCGATCTTGGTGACGGCGCGCAGTATCTCCTGCCGGCCGCTGTAGTTGAGGGCGAGATTGAGCCTCATGCCACGAAGAGCACTCGTGGCGTCGATAACCTCATTTAGGGCGTCTTGGGCGTGCTCGGGGAGGCGGGAGACGTCGCCGAAGACCCCTAGTCT
>QMNL01000030.1 GCA_003647755.1 Candidatus Coatesiibacteriota bacterium | reverse complement strand
ATTGTAGTCCCCCTTCGGGGAACTGAAACCCAGCATCACCTCAATCCCAATTCCACTCTTGTTTCGCCCAAAACACCGCCCCGAAACCAACAACACAACACATCGCAATAAAAAAATGCGAAAACTGCTCTTGGGGAGCTCTTGACAATTTGGGCAGATTGTGGGATTTTCCCTTATGATAGGATTATGTGGAATGCTGAACATTGAGGAGGTGTGGCTAAATGTCAAAAAGGATGTTCTCGCGTTCACTCAGAAGTGGGACCTACAAGCTGGGTCGCTTTCTCGGAGACGTTCAGGCCGTGAGCAGCGGAAGCCCCAAGAAAATCAGCAAGCGAGCAGCTAGGCGCCTCGTTGGGCGGGCGATCGGCAAGAGTCTCTGGAAGCTTTTCCGCTGAGGTTTACGGAAGCAAGCCCGAGCGCAAATACACAAGGCGCGTTTGCTGGGACGGTGGTCCGCTAGATAGGTGAGCGATGCCTTTCAAGCGGGCCGCAGGCTGTCCCGGACGATAACGCCGTATCGAAGGCCCCTGTCCGAGACCATCATGGTCGAGGCGCCGAACAGGGCTAATAGCTCGTGCAGTATTAACAGCCCGGCGTCTATCACCGGGGCACGGCCTCTCGGCAGTGATGGGATCTGGTGCCGCTGGGCAAGCGACATCTTCCCCAGCTTGTCGAGGTGCTTCAGGATGACATCCTGCGTAACCCGAACCCCCTGAACTCGCTCCGGTGCGTATGGCACGACGTTGTGCTCCATCGCCACGAGCGTTGTCGCCGACCCGCCAACAGCGACTAGCAGAGGGTTGAGGGGGGAGCTCTTAGCCCTTTCCACGAGTTTTTTGACCTCTGTGCCCCTCAGCTCGTCGCGGATAGCGGCTCTTAACTGCTCGGTCTCGGCACAGTCAGTAGGATAGCACGTGATGAAACGGTCCGTTAAGACAAGCGCTCCTATCGGGACGCTGACTGCGAGCTCCGGTTGGGCGGGCTTGCTGGCCTCTCTTGAGCCAACACTGCCCAAAACAAGCTCCGTGCTGCCGCCGCCCACGTCCATCACAACCACCCGTCCCGTGAACAACAAAACGCCATAGGTCGCGCCCCAGAACGTCAGCCGAGCCTCCTCCTCGCCGCTTATGACCTCCACCTCAAGGCCCGTTTGTCGCTTGACCGCGGCGGCGAACTGGCCCCTGTTGGGGGCCTTACGAAGAGCGCTCGTGCCGACAATAGACACCCTCGCTGCGCCCAGCTCCCTCAATTTCTCCACGTAACTAGCGACTGCCGCCACCGTGCGCTCCATGCTCTCTTGCCTCACCGCCGGGTCGCTCGCCGTCCCAGCACCAAGCCCCGTGATGATGCTCTCGTTGAGAAGCTCTCGCCCCAAGCCCATCGCTGTCTTTTCAACAGCCAGGCAGAGCACGGAGCCTGTCCCAATGTCTATCGCGCCAAAAACCTCACCCACCGTCCTAGACTCCTCCATTGAAACCTGCTGGCGGCATCTGCTATCCAAAACTCCCACGTCTTATGCAACGTCCTGTGCCATCAATGACCGCCACGTTTACGCCCACCTTGTTCGGCGAAAGCCAAGTGCCGCCCACTGATATGACCGCCCTTCCGATGCCCTCAGAGTCGCCGATGCTCTTCGCCACTATCTCCCGAGGCGCAACGACGCCCGTCTCGCCGATCTCCTGACCTCTCCTGAGCCTCACCTCAACCTCCTGCACACCCATTTTGAACACAGCCGAGCCAGGCCGGGCGTCCACGACGCCAATGACAACCATCGACGCGCCTCGGATGAGGCCCAATCCGCGCCGTGCTCCGATGCGAGACATGCCTCGCCGAAGCGCTCGCCAAGTTTGGACCGATGGTCGGCCATTGACGCAAATGATAACGATGGACCCGTGGGGGTTGGAGTTGATGAGCTCGGTGAGCGAGCTTGCAGGTGGCAGCTTGGCATCAGCTCCGTGCGCCTTTGCGGAAGCGTCCAACCCCCGGCAAGCTCCTGGCAGAAAATCCGTCAGCTGGACCACGCCTATAAGGAGAACTATCAAGGCTAGAATGACCCATGCGGCCGTGCCAGCGATGCGTTTGCTAGCGTTCATTCTCCAAGCTTCTAAGCAGGGCCTCGATGCGCTCGTCTCTGCCGAAGAGGTGTCGCGCCTCGATGAGCGTGCGCTGGGCGTTCCCGGTCTCACCCAGCGTCATATACACTCGTGCGAGGTCCAGCTGCAGCTGAAGGTCCTGCACGTTCGCGAGGCATTGCACAAGCGCATCCCTGGCCTCCGCAAACTTGCCCATTCGCCCCAGAATGCCGACCAGGTTATGACAGGCTTCCTTCATGCCGGGCACAACACGGAGCGCGTTCTTGTAGGCGCTCAGCGCGAGGGCGTCTTTGCCCAAGCGCTCGTAAACGACACCCATGTTGAAGTAAGCTTGGGCATAATCGGGATCGAGAGACAGAACACGTTTCCAAAGCCTGGTCGCATCGTCAATCCTGCCCTTGTAGGCGTAAAGCGCCCCGAGGTTGAAGATAGAATGCCGGTCGTTCGGGTTGCACTCGAGGCCCTTCAGGCTCTCTTCTGTTGCATCGTCGAGCTTGCCCATCTTGCGCAGGCAGACCGAGGCGAGGTAGTGGTTCAGGAAGTTGGAGTTGCAGAACTTGGCCGCCCTCCGAAACTCGGCCGCTGCCCGGTCGTATTGGGCCTCATTCTTAAGCAGGATGCCTCGCGATTGGTGATACTGGGAGATGAGTTCGGATGCGGACAGTTGCAGAATCGCGATCACGATGGCCGCGAGCACCAGCGCTGGTGCAAGGCGGGCGGAGTTCCTACTGGCGATCACTGCACCAGTCTTGATGCGTATCGGCGCAGCCACAAATCCGCAATAGACCCAGAACATCATGAGCGTTACCGGCAGATGCAATGGGAAGCTGAAGAGCGAGTGAACGAGCACAGCCAGCTGCCCGACCACTATAGCCTGGAGCATGAGTCTATCCTCGCGAGCACGAGCGTTTCTTGCTGCGCTCGCGCCTGCCCTGAAGAACGATACAATCAGAAAGAGGAAGGCAACGGTCCCATAGACGCCAAGTTCCGCCGTGGTCTGCAGGTACTCATTGTGCGCATGCTCAACCTTTTTGAACCGGCCTGTTATTCGATGTTCTTCAGGGGAGCGGTACGGTGGATAGGCCATTTCGTAGTTGGCCAGCCCCACCCCGAACGGGTGTTCGGCGATCATCGACAGGGTTGACCTCCAGGTCAGCAGCCGAAACTGTATGGGCTTGTCGTTGAAATTGATCATCGAGGCGGCCTTGTCGATCACGAGCGCCCTTGTTGAGGGACTTGCGACGACGAGCGTTACGACGGCACAGAGCAACGGCAGGACGATGACGATCGCCTTGTGCGACCGTTTGGGACGTTTCGAGCGCCGAAGCGCGGGGAGAACGAACGCCCAGGCCACCCAGAAGAGCGAGCCCAAGGAAAGGCCGGTCCAAGCGCCTCTGCTTGCGGTTATTATGAGGTAATACAGCTGAACGAAGAGGCTTGCCGAGTGGGCAGCAACGGCCCATGCCCGGCCTGCCGAGGCCAAGAGCGCAAGTGTCACTGGGATGGCCATTATGATAAATGCTGCCGCGAAGTTGTTGTGGCCGATGGTGGAGGGCGTCTGCAGCTCTCCGTATGAATCGGCAATGCGTCTCTGGCCGAAAAGCCCGTAATACTGGATGATGCCAAGCAAGGCCACTGAAGTGCTTGCGATGATGACGGCCACGAGGAGCTTGCGCAGGTCAAGCCCTTCCTGCACCATCATCTTGCAGGCGAGCATGAGCGCCAACATGTACAGCAGGTTGACGGCGCTTCGCGCGGCCCAGGGCCTGTTCTGTGCGAAGAAGATCGAGACGAAGCCACAGGCGACAAACAGAAGGGCAGGGATCGCGAGCGCCCCAGAAAATATCTCTCTTGTGGGCCTTCTGAACGTCAGCAGAGCCGCCGCCAAGAGAAAAGGTATCAGAAGTTGGAGGATGGCCCACTTGATCTGGCTATATCTGTCTAATGTAAGGGGCGTGAATGCGAGCGGCACGGCCAAGAGCATCAGGACAAGGATGTTCTGCCCGGCGAGCGCAAAGAGACTGCCAGCTGGCTTCTTCCGGCGCTCGGCCGCCCGCGTGCCCCGCACGTCCCTCACTCTTGATGTCCCAGCCAATCCTCATCAACTGGCTCGCAAGGGTGGCCGGCGCTATAATAAGCCTGTGTTGCGTAGTAGGCAAGATTCTCGAGGTAGATGGTGAAATCCACATTGTGCACGAAGATGCCCTGCGGAACATCGATATGGGTGGGTGCGAAGTTCAAGATCGCTTTTATGCCCGCCTCAACCAGTGTCGTGGCTGCATCCTGCGCACCGGACGCTGGCACAGCGATGATCCCAAGCTCTATGCACCTGTCGTTGACTAGTTGAGGAAGCTCATCTACGTGGAACACCTCAAGTCCGGAATCTCGCCTGGCTGTCGTGGTTTCAGGATACTTGTCAACAATGGCAACCACTTGGAACGCACTTTCGGCGAGACCCTTGTACCTCGACAGGGCGGTTCCAAGTCTTCCCGCACCCACGATGGCCACGTTCCACTTTCTCTTCAGCCCAAGCTTCTGAAGCAGGGCTTCCCTCAACCCCTTCACATAATATCCGATCCCGGCCTTGCCAAATGCGCCAAATAGCCCCAGGTCCTTGCGAACCGACGCAGCGCTGATAAAGAACTTGTCGGCGATCTCTCTCGAAGAGATGGTCTGCCTCCCCTCGCTCTCGAGAACCGCAAGGTATCTGATATACAGGGATATCCTGAAAAGCGTCAGAGACGAAGCTCTCGAACGGCCTGAGCCGGCCACATGACGCGAGCTCGGGCCGTGGACCTTGATCCTCTTCACGTTACCTCAGTCGCCCGACTCATGTCATTTTTCACTCCCTTCTTCGCTAACCAACGACCTGATCGATTGCCTCGGGCAGGAAGTCGAGAATGTCGGAGGCCACCAGGCTCGCCTCGCCGAGAGACTCGACCGCCACGTCGCCGGCCAGCCCGTGAAGATAAGCACCGAGCTTGGCCGCCTCGAGCGGTGGGGCGCCCTGTCCGGCGAAGGCTGCGACAAGCCCTGTCAGAACATCCCCCATCCCGCCGCTCGCCATCCCCGGATTGCCCGTCATGTTAATGAATGCAGTGCCATCTGGAGCAGCAACGATGCTCCTTGCGCCCTTGAGCAGCAAGAACACGCCCGAGTCGCGTGCAAACTCGCGGGCAACCCCCAAGCGGTCCTTCAGGATGTCTGACATAGCTTTCCCGCTGAGCCGCGAGAGCTCCTTCGGGTGAGGCGTTACAATTACGGGCGACTCCAGCCCTTTCAGCAGATCAGATTTCCCGGCCAGGGCGTTGATACCGTCTGCATCGAGAACGATCGGGATGCCTCCTATCCTCGGGAGAAGCTGACGGACGAAATCAACCGTCTCGCTCGCTGTCCCAAGCCCCGGCCCGACTGCGATAGCAGTGATCCTGAGCCTCTCGATCGCCCCCAGTATCTGATCGATGGCGGCAGGAGAGATGACGCCAGCTTCTCCCTCTGCCACCGGGATCGTCATCGCCTCGGTGGTCTTCACCTCCATGATCGCGTTCAACGAGGCGGGAATCGCGGCCGTGCAAAGCCCAGCCCCAGCCCTCATCGCAGCCTCGGCTGCGAGCGCGACCGCACCGGTCTTGCCGTTCGAGCCGCCAACGATCAGGACATGCCCGAACGTCCCCTTATGTGTATCTGGTCTGCGCAGGAACATGCCCAGGTCGAGCTCGTCCGCATCCAGGCGGTAGGTCTTCACGTTGCTCTTCGCGACGACCTCGGGCGGTATGCCAATGTCCGCAACGACGAGCTCACCGACGAACTCCGCACCCGGATATAGCAGCTGGCCGATCTTGGGCAGCCCGAAGGTTACGGTGGCCGCGGCCCTCACCACGCTCCCGAGCAATTGGGGAGTATCGGACGAGAGCCCTGAAGGCATATCGACCGAGACCACGTAGCCCGGCAGGCCGTTGACCATCTCGATAACCTCCCCAAGCATGCCAGATGCACCACGCGTAAGCCCCGTCCCCAGCATCGCGTCCACAATAATGTCGCTGGAGAAAAGGGTATCGGTGAACTTCCGAAAAGTCGCCGGATCAGGGGCAAAGTCAACCGGGACGCCGATGCGACGAAGGACCTCAAGGTTCAGCTTTGCATCACCCTTGACCTCGTCCGGTCTCGCCAGGACGATGGTCCTCGTCGGGACGCCCATCGCATTCAGCCAGCGGCTCACAACGCAGCCGTCGCCCCCGTTGTTGCCCTTCCCGCAGAGAACGACCACCTGGCTCGTTCTGATGTCCTCGAAACGCCGCTTCAAGTGCTCAACGACACTCCTGCCGGCGTTCTCCATCAAGACCGGCCCCGGAATACCCAGACCCTCGATCGCCTCACGGTCGAGCGCACGCATCTCAGCGGCTGTTACGACTTCCATCTGTCTCCTTTCCATGTATTCTGATGTGGCAAAGCTTACGTGCACAGGGCGCCCTTTGTCAAATCCCACTTCCCGAATCCACGCCGCGATAACTCGAAGGTTGCCGGGCGCGGCATGAACGGTATAGGCTGTGTGTAATTTCTAATCAACAAAGACAGGACATCAAATTGAGGTTTAAGGATAGGATTGCGCTTCTGCTTGCCAGTCGAATGGGAAGGCGGATGACGCCCCAAAGGCGCGAGGCGTTCTTTGGGCTTCGGACGTTCTCGCTGTCGGATTTAGTGCTCTTTCCAGCCTCGGCGCCTTCCTCGAAACGGCTTGTGAAGGAGTTCCCGTTCTCAATTCGCTCCGGCAGGACGCGAAAGGTCTTCTGCCGGGGCAAGTTCGTCAGCGTTGTCGAGAGCGGCATTGGGGCGCCGTCGGTCGAGCTCGTGGGCAATCTTGTCTGCAAGGGGGGAGCGAAGGTGCTTCTGCGCGTTGATTTCTGTGGAGCGCTATCTCCAGATGTAAATGTTGGGGACATTTTTATCGCATCGTCAGCGAGGAGCTTCGACCAAGTAACCCGACACTACTACGGTCAGGCGCAGGTCCCGGCGGACGAGGAGCTCCTTGCGCTCTTCACGGAGCAACTTCGGCCCTTGGCTGAAAGAGCACGTATCCCGGTTCACGTTGGCCAGGTCTGCACCGTTGATCTCTTCTTCGCACAGACGGACGAGATGCTCCGCAGCTGGGCACAGTCCGGCGAGGCAGTAGATATGGAGACAGCGGCCGTATATGCGATCGCCGAAAGCTATGACGTTGCGGCGCTTGCTGTCATGGTCGTTACGGACAACAAGCTCTTGGGCCACCTGCCTTATTCAGCTGACGGCGAGAAGCTCCGTAAGATCGTAACTGGGTACGGCCTCCTGGCCAGAGCGGTGAGAGAAATGACGCCATATCTGGCCGAGCTCGCGCAATCGCGTGTGCAGAAGACCCCGCATCGCAAGTAACGTTGCGCCTCTCCCATGAGAAAGAGTGGGCGAGTCGCTCGGCCTTTTCAGCTTCAGATTGGGCTCCTGGTTGCGGGGCCGGTCCTGGCGGGGTTATTCCTCTTCGTCCTCCCAGCCGGCGTGCTCCTCGCGGTGCCACGGTCTGAAGGCGAGGACTAAGGCTAAGACGAAGAACAGGGCCACTGAACCCAGGCCGATGCCGGCGAGCTGGCCGCCCGTGTAGCCCCCGTAGCCCTCCCGGAAGATGTCGATCACGCCCAGAATCGTGAAGGAGAAGAGAATGGCCGGTATGACGATTCTGACTGCCCAGACCCACCATGAGCCTATCTTGCGGTCGGAGACGTGGTTGATGTGCATCCTTAGGAACTGTGCACCTCGGGCAGATTCCTTCTTGACTGTGCCCCGAATCAGCCAGCCAAACACGATGCACTCCACAATCGCGAGCGGAACAGCACCGTAGTTCATGACGAAATGATCGACGATGTCCAACCAGTAAAGCCCGGCTCCTGTGCAATAGATCAGTCCGCCCAAGAAACCGACCCCACAGAGAAGCGTTACAACCTTTCCGCGGGAGATGCCGAACTTGTCCATCAGCCCGGACCCAAAACCCTCGATGATCGAGATCGAAGAGGATAACCCTGCGACCAAGAGGCATGTGAAGAACAGAACGGCGAACAGATGAGGCGCAAAGGGCATCATGCTGATCGCCTTGGGAAAGACAACAAACGCAAGTGTGGGACCCGATGTAACCACCTCGCTTGCCGCCTTGCCGGTCGCAGTGGCCATGTAGCCAAGAGTCCCGAACACCGCAAATGCCATAAACAGTGAGAAGCCGCTGTTCGTCAAAGCCGTTATTACTGCGTTGCCGGTGAGGTTAGCCCTCCTGGGTAGATAGCTCGCGTAAGCGATCATGATGCCGAAACCCACACCGATCGAGAAGAATATCTGAGAAAATGCATCCTGCCAAACCTGAAGCTGGCCAAGCTTGCTGAAATCGGGAGTAAGATACCACTTGATCCCGGTCATCGCTCCGGGCAGCGTAACGCCGCGAATGACGAGGATTATGGTCAGCACGAGCAGAAGCGGCATGAAGACCTTACATGCTATCTCAATGCCTCGCTGCACGCCCTTGAAGGTGATGAACCAGTTCAGTGCCCATACAACCGCCAGCGCGACGGCTATATGCCACTGGATAGAGCCCAATTGCCACGGGCCTTTGGTGATGTTGAGGAACTTCGACATGAAGAACGTGTCCGGGTCTGCACCCCACTTTAAGGAGTAGGAGTAGGTGAGGAAGTTGGCGCACCAGGCCAGAACGACGGCGTAGTAAACGAGGATGCCGAACATCGCGATGTTGATGGTCATCCAGCCAACCCACTCCCAGCGCTTGCCCACCTGCTTGTAGGCGACAGGCGCCGAGCCGCGAGCCCTATGGCCAACCGCGTACTCGAGCAGAAGAAGCGAAATGCCCGCCACCACGAGCGCCGTCAGATACGGGATGAGGAATGCTCCGCCACCGTTCTTGTAGCAGACGTAGTTGAAGCGCCAGATGTTGCCCAGGCCGATTGCCGAGCCGATCGCCGCCAGCAGAAAGCCCGTTCTACTCTTCCATCTCTCTCGTGTGTCCGCCAAACCTCTCTCCTATTGTCAATCCAATCGGCTAATCAGAACGCAGAGCATACCTCGCTGGCGGTCTTCTCCTCGGCAGAGTTGTGTCGGGAAAACCACTCCGCAGACGATCATTCGCCGGCATGTCGCACCCTAACCAAGGGCCACACGTCGCGCCAAGTGTCGCCTCTGCCCCTCATCCTTATAACCAGGCCCAGAGTGCCCTCACAACCGCTATAGTGAACGTCCGGCCACTCCGGAGACACGTTCGGCTCAGCTTCGTCATCATACGCTCTTATCTTGACCAAATGCTCATTATAGCCAGCAGGCCAGTTGCCGGCGATCTTGAACGTAGCTCCCCAAAGATATCGATAGTATATATTGTCATCCTCTGGTGCAAGCCTGTCGAGCTGCCAGTCCCATCTGTTATATGCCAGGGAAACCTCCACCCTTGTAACAGCATTCGGGTCTGCTGGGTGATCCTGACCATACACGAAAGCGAGGACTGAAAGTAATCCGTCCTTCCCCTTCTAGGGGTAATTGCTGTCAACCCAGTTTTCCTCGTTCCAAATCGACCAATAGTGAACCTTCAACGTGAAAACAGTTCTCTAGATTACGACATACCACTGCACTTCGTCAAGACATTCTCGACCGAGGAGTTTTCGTAATCGTGCCCGGGCCTGCTCAACTGAAGGCGTCCTTCCTGCATCCCCGTAAGGGGATGAACGTGAGTAGCCGTAGGTGCAACCTACGGACCAACGCCAAAGAACAAAAGGAAAACAGCCCTGAAAGGGCTGAACATAGCCCTATGGAGGGGGTGTTCGACCCCTTCAGGGTCGCGAAGGATACCAATGTGAACGAATCCCGTAGGTTGCACCTACGGCTACTATTGTAGTCCCCCTTCGGGGAACTCAAACCCAGCATCACCTCAATCCCAATTCCACTCTTGT
>QMNL01000029.1 GCA_003647755.1 Candidatus Coatesiibacteriota bacterium | reverse complement strand
CACATCGCCTCAACGTAGTCGGCGGCGTAGCCCCAATCGCGCTTAGCCTCGAGGTTACCCAGCCGGATCTCATCTGCGAGGCCGAGCTTGATCCGCGCGACCCCAAACGAGACCTTACGGGTTACGAACTCTAGCCCTCGTCTGGGTGATTCATGATTGAAGAGCATGCCGGAGCAATTGAACATGCCGTAGCTCTCGCGGTAGTTGACCGTGGTCCAGTGCCCATAGACCTTCGCCACCCCATAAGGGCTTCTGGGATGGAAGGGCGTCCTCTCGGTCTGGGGCACCTCGAGGACCTTGCCAAACATCTCGCTGGATGAGGCCTGGTAGAACTTCGCCTTCGGGTTGACCTCCCTTATCGCCTCGAGCATGCGCATCACGCCGAGGCCGGTTATCTCGCCCGTTAGGATGGGCTGGTTCCAGGACGTCGGGACGAACGACTGCGCAGCGAGATTATAGACCTCGTCCGCCTCAGACTGCTCGAGCGCCAGTTTGAGCGAGTTTTGGTCCAGGAGGTCTCCGGGAAGAAGCTCTACCTGGTCGATAAGGTGGGCGATTCGGACGAAGTTGATTGTGCTGGCTCGCCGCTGCATGCCATAGACCTTGTAGCCCTTTTGGAGCAGGAATTCGGCCAGGTATGAGCCGTCTTGGCCCGTGATGCCTGTTATCAGTGCATTTGTCATGTGTTCTCCTAGTCTTTAGCGTTGTTTGAACAAGGAGTTTACAGGCAAACCAACGATAGGTGCAACAACCTAACCCTTCGGGCGATATCCTTCGCCAACCAAAGGATGATCGCGCGGCTATCGGCAATGCTCTGGCCCGATCGCGCAAGGCCTAGCGGTATTCGTCCCAGCTGCGGACCTTGAGATCATCCACGCTCGTGCTGTGAATCGCCTCCACCAATCGCTTGGCGATCTGCTCGTTGGTTATCAAGGGCACGCCGAAGTCAACGGCCTTTCTCCTGATAAGGTAGTCGTTGTCGAGCTCCTCCTTCTCGATGTTCTTGGGGATGTTTATCACCAGGTCTATCTTGCCCTCCGCGATGTAGGTGAGGGCATTAGGTTCTTTGCCATCCAGCGGCCAATGGAGGATCGAGGTCTCGATGCCATTGGCCTTCATGAAATCGGCGGTGCCCTGGGTCGCGTAGAGGGTGAAGCCCATCTCCTTCAGCGCCTTCGTGCAGCTCAGGAGGTCTGCTTTGCTCTCGATCGGCCCCGTCGAGAGCAGGATGCTCTTCCTGGGCAGCTTGAAGCCAACGGATAGGAGGCTCTTGAGAAACGCCTCGTCGAAGTCGTCGCCCAGGCAGGCGACCTCGCCCGTAGAGGACATCTCCACTCCCAGAACAGGGTCGGAGCCCTTGAGCCTCGTGAACGAGAACATCGGCGCCTTCACACCCACATAGTCGAGGTCGAAGGAAGAACGAACCACTTTTGACGCGGGCTTGCCCATGATCACGTCAGTGGCGAGGTCCACAAAATTAGTCCCGAAGACCTTGGACACAAACGGCAAGCTTCGCGAGGCGCGGAGGTTGCACTCGATCACCTTGACCTCGTTACTCTTGGCCAAGAACTGGATGTTGAAGGGGCCTGTGATCTTGAGGGCACGTGCTATCTTCTGGGCAATTATCTTGATGCGGCGCATCGTCTCAAGGTAGGTCCTTTGGGGCGGGAGAACCATCGTGGCGTCCCCGCTGTGAACACCGGCGTTCTCGACGTGCTCCGAGACGGCATAGCAGTAAAGCTCCCCGTCCTTTGCGACGGCGTCTATCTCGATCTCCTTTGCGCCCGTGATGAACTTGGTGATCACAACCGGATGTTCCTTGCTGACGTTCGACGCCTTTCGCAGATACTCCTTGAGCTCGTGCCTGCCCAGCGCAATGCTCATCGCAGCACCGCTGAGAACGTAGCTGGGTCTTATCAGGACTGGGTAGCCAACGCTGTCAGCGAACCTCTCCGCCTCTTCCAGGCTGGTCAGCTCCTCCCATTCGGGTTGCCGTATCCCCAACTTGTCGAGTAGTTTCGAGAACTTGTGCCGGTCCTCGGCGGTATCTATGCTGACCGGCGATGTGCCCAGTATCTTCGCACCAGCGTTGTGCAGGTTCAGCGCAAGGTTGTTGGGGATTTGCCCACCCATTGAGACGATAACCCCTCCGGGCAGCTCCTTCTCGTAGATGTCGAGAACCCTCTCGAAACTGAGCTCGTCGAAATAGAGCTTGTCGCAGATGTCGTAGTCCGTGCTGACCGTCTCAGGGTTGCAGTTCAGCATGATCGTGCTGTAACCCAACTTCTTCAAGGCCAGCACTGTGTTCACGCAGCACCAATCGAACTCCACCGAGGACCCAATGCGATACGCCCCGCTGCCGATAACGACTACCTGCTTTGACCCATTCAGCTCGATGTCGTCCGCGACGCCGTTGTAAGTCAAATACAGGTAGTTGGCGCTGGCTGGGTATTCGCCTGCTAACGTGTCAATTTGCTTGATGCAGGGCGTTATCCCAAGCTCCTTCCGGCGGTTCCGGACATCGCCCTCCGATACCCCGATGATGGACGCAAGCTGACTGTCCGAGAAACCCATCTGCTTGGCCTCTCTCAAGAGCTCGTGAGGCATGTTCTCAAGGCTATAATTCTGCAACAGCTGCCACAGCTCAACGATGTTCTTCATCTTGGACAGGAACCACTTGTCCACGTGAGTCATCTCGTGGATTCGCTCAACCGTGTAGCCCTTTCTGAGCGCCTCGGCAATTGCGAACATTCTCCGCTCGGTAGGCTCGGTCAGCTCGGCATCCAGATTGTCGAATGAACGATCGTTGCAGACGAGGCCTTTCAGCCCCAGGTCAAGCATACGAATCGCCTTCTGCAACACCTCCTCGTAGCTCCGACCGATCGCCATGACCTCCCCGACCGACTTCATCTCTGAGCCGATGCTGACGCTCACGTTGGTGAACTTCTTGAGGTCCCAACGCGGGTATTTGAGGACGATGTAGTCCAGCGCCGGCTCAAAGCACGCCGACGTCTTTCTCGTAACGATATTCTCCAGCTCCGTCAGTCCGTCGCCCAGGGCCAATTTTGTCGCTATGAAGGCCAGTGGATAGCCCGTTGCCTTTGATGCGAGCGCAGAGCTCCTGCTCAGCCGGGCATTCACCTCGATAATCTTGTAGTCCTCCGACTCGGGGTCCAGCGCAAACTGAACGTTGCACTCGCCGATGATCCCAAGATGCCTTATCAGCCTGATGGCCGCAGCACGAAGTCTGAAGTTCTCACTCGCGGTCAAGGTTTGCACCGGAGCAACGACGATGCTCTCGCCCGTGTGAATCCCCATTGGGTCAACGTTCTCCATCGAGCAGACAGCGATACAGTTATCGAAGCGGTCCCGGACGATCTCGTATTCGAGCTCCTTCCAGCCGTTAAGATACTCCTCGATCAAGACCTGCTCGGTGTGCGCAAACGCCATCTCGACCTTCTGCCTCAGTTGGCTCGCATTATGGATCACGCCGGAGCCCAGGCCACCGAGCGCGTATGCTATCCTGCACATCACGGGGTAGCCGATCTCATCCGCGGCACTGAGCGCATCATCGACGCTCATTGCGGCCGTGCTCAACGGAACCTTCAGCCCCGCCTCCTTCACGTTCTTGACGAACAGGTCGCGGTCCTCTGTATTCAGAATCGCATCAATGGGCGTGCCCAGAACGCGGACGTCATGCTTCTCCAAAACGCCAGCTTCGGCCAGCTCGAGGCCAACGTTCAGCGCCGTCTGGCCTCCGAAACTCAGCAGTATCCCGTCCGGTCGTTCCTTCTCGATGACCTTCTCGACAAAAAAGGCGTCGATCGGGAGAAAGTAGACCCTGTCCGCCAGATGCTCGGACGTCTGGACAGTCGCGATGTTCGGATTGACCAAGACGGTCTTGATCCCCTCCTCCTTGAGAGCCTTGATCGCCTGGCTGCCGGAGTAGTCAAACTCGCCCGCCTGGCCTATCCTTATTGCGCCAGAGCCTAAGACAAGGACGTTCTTGAATCTCGTCATCTCATCGCCCGCACGAACATGTCAAACAAGAACTCCGAGTCGTCCGGACCCGGCGACGCCTCAGGATGAAACTGCGTCCCAAAGAATGGCTTTGAGATGTGAACTAAGCCCTCGTTCGTCCCGTCGTTGCCGTTGTAGAACCACTCCCGCCAATCCTCCGGAAGTGTCTCAGCATCGACCGCGTACCCGTGGTTCTGAGACGTTATGTAGCACCGCCTGGTCCCAGTCTCGACGCAGGGCTGATTTTGGCTCCTGTGGCCATACTTGAGCTTGTAAGTGTTGGCACCGGCGGCCAACGCGAGTATCTGCGAGCCAAGACATATCCCTAAAATCGGAACGTTCCGGGACAGAGCCTTGCGAACGTTCTCGATGGTCTCGGGGCACATCTTTGGGTCGCCAGGGCCATTCGATATGACAATCCCGTCTGCCTTATCGCCAGAGAAATCGTAATCCCAGGGACAACGCAGAACCGATATCTCCCTCTGGGTGAAGGCCCGGATTATGTTGTTCTTAACGCCGCAATCGACGAGGATTATCCGCTGCTTGCCTCGTCCGTATTCGATGGGCTCGGCGACGCTCGCATCCTTCACGAGGTTCCGCTTGTACGGCTCATCGAACTCTATTTCATCCTTCTCATACACGATCTTGCCAGCGAGCGTCCCGTGCTCCCGCAGTCGCTTCGTCAGCTCCCGCGTGTCTATGCCGTATATGCCCGGAACGCCGTGCTCGACCATCCACTCGGACAGCGACCTCGAGGCGCTCCAGTGCGAGTAGTCGTGCGAGTATCCTGCGACCACAAGGCCGAGAATCTGTATTCGCTCCGACTCGAAACGCCTCGATAGACCCTCCTCGAGCTCGTCCCCCGGCACCCCGTAGTTGCCGATCAAAGGATATGTCAGGACCAGAATCTGCCCCCGATACGATGGATCGGTGAGGCTCTCCGGGTAGCCAACCATCCCCGTGTTGAACACGACCTCACCGCTCACTGGTCTTTCCGCGCCAAAGCGATAGCCATTGAAGATGGCACCGTCCTGGAGGATAAGTCTTGCCGGCCTTTTCTCGCGTCCCATGCGGTAGATGCCCCTCTTGTCCCCGTGAAGTTAAAACCATCGCTGAGCTGTTGTCATCCAGCAGTCCCCAGCTCGACTGAATCTATTATTCATTTGCCGGGCTATGCCAATAATCAAACGAGGCGTGAAAGAGTCAATCCGAATTACCGTGCCCGCGGCCGGAACCAGTGGCCACTGCCCGCCACTAGGTAACATGTATCGCGTTTGAGAATATCCACGGCTTGCCCTTAATGCGGGCCTCGACACGCAGGACGCCGCCCGCCCGAACGTTTCTACATAGCGACTCGCCATGCGTCACCGACACAGGCGCCCCATCGCGAATAACGCGAATCTCGCCGTCACGAGGCAGGATGACGCAGAGCTCTGTATCATCCGCCAGCGCACACTTGTCCCCCATCTGGTAGGTCACGCCGCCTGATTTTATGTAGAACCTGAAGCCGCTGGAGTCTGCCACCCGGTCGTTGGCGAAGAAGCAGCTGCCGTAGCGAAGCGCCTCGATCACGCTCCGCTCATCGGCCATGCTTTCGCCCGTGAATGGCTCTGGGCAGATGATGTGCGTCCTGATGGTCCCCATAAGGTATCTGTATGAGCAGATGGGAAACATTCCAAGCACGCGCGGCTTGGCGTGGGCATCAAGCGTCCCTATCCCGACCACTTTGCGCCTTGCATTGGCCTCGTCCCATAACTTCAATGTCTCAGCGGTCGGGCCGGTAATGAACCGCTCGGGAGCGAGAACATGCGCGAAGATATTGAACGAGTTGACCGATTTGACCCAGTCATACATATATTGCCAGACCTCTATCCCGTCGAAACGCTTCACGTGAAGGTCTCGCCATGGGTAAACAGTTACATCCAGCCCAATCAGCCTGTCCAACCGGGCCACCCAACCGTTCGACCGCCTGCGAAACGCAAACGGGTGTGCTAGAAATCCTATCCCCCCCTGCCGAGCGACGGCGTCGATATTGGCCTGTGCGCTCTCCTGATTCGGGACAATCTCTTCCTCGATCCCGATCGCCATGTAATGGTTGTAATGAGGAGAAACCTCCTCGCCGATCAGCACCAGCACGCCGTCATGCCAGCCCGAGCTCCCCTCCTTGCGGATACTCATGTTGTTGTGGTCGGAGATCACGATGAAATCCGCTCCAGCGAGCCTTGCTGCCCTGACGATCTGTCTCAACGAGCCGCTCCCATCCGAACAGTGGGAGTGGATGTGCACTGCTCCTATGTATTCGAACACTGAAGTCCGCGCTTGTCGGCTCTAAAACTGGTTGGGAGCGAATGGGATTGAATGTGGCTGTAACAGCCTCCATAGCCACAGGACGGCCCTTCGCCGCGTGTGTGGAACGGCCTTTCCGAGGTCGTCCGAAGCCTCATGGTCAATGCGACGTCAATCTCCATCAATTCGATTATCGGGCTGGCCATTTCCTCTCGACGCGGCCGAAACTGGCGTTACAGGCCCGGGCGGCAAGGGCGCTCGGCCGCAGCTCTGAAAGGGGGGAGCAACCTGCTTGCGCACGCCGCTCCCCGCTAATGACTACCTTATCTTATTCTCTCGGAAATCACCTTGGCCTGAGTGAACAGCAGGTAATAATCCTGTCCACCAGCCTTCGAGTCGGTCCCAGACATGTTGAATCCGCCAAACGGATGGCCGCCGACCAGAGCGCCAGTGCATTTGCGGTTGAAGTAGAGATTGCCCACGTGGAACTCCCGTCGCGCTCGCTCAAGATTGGCACGGGAGGACGAATAGACCCCTCCCGTCAAGCCATAGACCGTGTTGTTTGCGATTTTCAGCGCCTCGGGAAAGTCCTTTGCCGTAAGGACCGCCAGCACCGGGCCGAATATCTCCTCCTGCGAGATAGTGTCGTCTGGCTTCACGTTATCGAAAACAGTCGGCTTGATGAAGTAGCCATCTCCTGGCGCCTTCTCGCCGCCGCAGAGCAGCTTTGCCCCCTCCTTCTTCGCCGTTTCGATGTATCTGAGAGTTGTCTCCTCCGCGGCCTGGTTGATGACGGGACCCATGTAGTTGTCGGGATTAACCGGGTCCCCGACCTTGACCGCCTCGACTTTCGGGATCAGTTTCTCGATGAACTCATCGTGGACAGATTCGAGTAGAACGACCCTTGAGCACGCAGAACACTTCTGGCCCTGAAAGCCAAAGGCCGATGCAAGGACACCGTCAACAGCCGCGTCGAGGTCGCAGTTCTCGTCAACAATTATCGTATCCTTCCCGCCCATCTCCAGTATCGCTCGCTTGATCCACTTCTGACCCTTCGCGAGTTTGGCGGCCTCCTCATTGATCTTTAGTCCAACCTCCTTTGAACCGGTGAATGCTATGAACCTGCACCTCGGATGCTTCACCAGCTCGAACCCAAACGTTGACCCACTACCAGGCACAAAATTGACCACACCCGGCGGCAGGCCAACCTCCTGGAGAAGCTCAAAATATAACGCCGCTATTAGAGGCGCATCGCTCGAGGGCTTCAAAACCACCGTGTTGCCGAAAATCCACGACGCCGAAGTCATCCCCGTCATGATCGCGTTGGGAAAGTTCCAGGGTGAGATAACCACGCCTACGCCAAGGGGGATGTAGCGAAGCTCGTTGTCCTCGCCAGGAACAGGCGTTACAGGGTTCATCTTGGAGTAACGTATTGCCTCACGGCCGTAAAACTCCAGAAAATCGATCGCCTCGGCAGTGTCGGCGTCCGCCTCGAGCCAGTTCTTGCCCTCCTCAAGCACCATCGCTGCGTCGAAGTCAAACCTAAACTTCCTCATAAGGTCGGCAACCTTGAACGCAAACTCCGCACGCATGTCGGCGGAGGTGTACTTCCACGACGCAAACGCATCATCGGCAGCCTTGATCGCCTTGTCCGCAAGGTCAGGCCCCGCCTTCTGGAAAACGCCCACAACCTCGTCCTTGTGCGACGGGTTGTAGCTCTTGAGCTTCGCATCCAGCCGGATTCGCTCCCGACCGATCACGCTCTCGTATTCCTTGCCGGCCTCCGACTTCCGCTTGGCAATGGCCTCCTCCATCTTCTTCCTGTTCTCCGGCTTGGAGAAATCAACATAGGGCTCGTTCTTGAAGTCTGCAATCATCTCACGCCTCCAAATTATCTATTAAGTAACTAATTCCTGACTGCTTCTTTATACTCTCTTGCCGCCCAACTTCGCAACAGCCTTGTGAATTCATCAACCGTCATCGGCTGCCTCTGAATACAGTCGTACGAGAAGTGCTAGCACGAGTCGCTTGCATACTGCCATCAACTAGCCGGGGAATTCGACCTTAACTTCTTCAGTCGCCCAGACGCCATAGACATCAGTGAATACGCGTAGTATCTCTCGTGCGATCTGCACAAGAGATTCCTCCCCGATTTCGTGCCAACCTCGAAAGAAGTTCCCAATGTAGTTGTGCCCTTCCCAAACAGGCGGCCGCCACCCCATTGAGAGCAATCTGGTCATTTGCACTTTGCTCAGGGCCATTTCGTCTGGCAGGAATTCGTTGCTCACCGCCTCACCGTGAAGGGGCGGAAAGTCTCCAAGGGCCGAGCTGTCAGGAGGTCCGTTAAACAGGAACTGGGTGTAGATTCACCGACCGAGAAAACGCAGCTCCGCTTGTCACTGCTCGGATCAGTAATATGCCTCAGAGCATGCATATCTCTGGTGAGAATGATTTCAACCTCAAGCTATGTTTTCCCGCTATTGCCACTAATGCTTGCCAGCTCTTTCTCAATCCTCTCGACCAACCCAATCACCTCATTGAGCGAGCGCCGAACGTCGTCTTCTCTCAAACCACCATGTAAGACCAGTGGGTACCGGTCAGACATATAGAACTGAGTGATCCTCTGGCAGGCGGCGCGGAACTGCTCGAAGCTGGCCTCATGAGTCAGCGCCTCATTCAAGAGAACCTCAAGATCATGCACACGTTGAAGCTTCCAGCCATTGTACAAAAGAAAAGCCTTGAGGAACTTCTCCACCGCCTGTTGCAGGAAAAAACCAGCCGCCTCGGGGTCATTAGCCTCGAGCAAACGGTTGACACGCTCCAGGTCTTTTCGGGCAATCCGAAGCCAATCAAAAGGATACAAGGAGTTGTTACGAGGCATACAGGACCGTGCCGTTCTCAATGATCTCCGCGATGAACTGGTCCCCGACTGCAATTCGGCTCGACACCTCGTAGGGCGTCAAGACAATAATCTCCAGGCCGGTGAGGCGCTTGGGGTCGGAGACGATCCGTCGCACTTCGACGCAGCGGTCAATCATGCGCTCTTTCGTATCCTTGATGATGAACAGATCAATGTCGCTGTCCGGCCGTGCACCGCCCCGGGCCTGAGAGCCGAAGAGTATCACCTTGTGTGGCTTATAGCTGGCCACGAGTTTAGCTACGATGCTTTCGATTACACTCTGAACGTCATCTCTGCCGACCATATTCAATCCTCGATAATCCTGCTTGGCGGCTTTCTGGCGGTGCCGCTCAAGCGCCAGCTGTATCAGCCTGCCAACTAGCCTCCGGTAGGGAAGGCCTGTGGCCCCCCAGTAACCATTAAGCGATAAGGGTGCTAATTAGGCATCATGCCTGTCGAGCGCGCCCTGAGCATATAGCAAGTCTGTCCAAAGCGATTTCCATTGTCAACAACATCGACCTCACCGATCACACAGGTCGTGTGTCGCCCTCGCACAGGGGCTCGTCTTGTGCCTCCGAACAGCGCGCGATGCAAATGTGGAAGGAAGAGTCATCCGGGCAATTACTCCACCAATAGGTTTCTCGTCTGTAAGAGGGTTGTGTAATGGCTTTGCCTCTTTGAAGGGCCCTGCGTCTTGATCTACCTTCAGCGTAGGATCAACTAGCTTCCTGGCGGAGATCTGATATTCAAGTCGCTTCATGAATCACAGATGCAACTTCAGCGGTTCGAACTATAATAGGTTGGAACCGTTTTGCTGTCAAAGAGAGGCGGATCGGCGTGATAATGCGGAGCTATGTTGATGCCTAAGACGAGCAACAT
>QMNL01000028.1 GCA_003647755.1 Candidatus Coatesiibacteriota bacterium | reverse complement strand
GTTGACCTTGCGATAGGTAACAAAGAGAAAGCGCACATTGTCCCACTGCTTCAGCGCCTCCTGCGCGATCGCGCTGTGGACACATCTGTTTCGCAGGACGGCGAGCCAAGACCGGCTGAGCAAAACCCGATGATCGAGCGGTTCTTCAATTATTCCCGCGCGTTCGTGAAGATACAGGAAGGCTGCGACTGGCAATGTGCCTACTGCATTATCCCCAGGGCGAGGGGGCCGAACCGGAGCATGCCCCCCGACTGGGTGATCGATCAGGTACAGAAACTGGCGGACAGCGGTTATCAGGAGATTGTTCTCTGTGGAACGCGCCTCGGCACTTATGGGGTCGATCTTGTGGCTGGGCCCAGCCTGGCAACCTTGCTCACTCGCATCCTTGCCAGCACAGATATCCGCCGCGTCCGGCTGAGCTCGATCGAGCCAATGGGATTCGACGAGCAGCTGAAGGAGGTGATAGTCTCGTCCAACAGAATCTGCCGGCATCTCCACATTCCGCTTCAGAGTGGCTCGGACGCCGTTCTAAGAGCCATGAACCGGCCCTATTCAACGTCGGATTACAGGAGACTGGTCGACTGGTTCAAGAGCAGGTGTCCCGATATGTGCATCGGTGCGGACCTGGTTGTCGGCTTCCCGGCCGAGGGCGAGGCGGACTTTCGAGAGACGACGGAGTTCATACAGGACATCGACCTGTCGTACTTGCACGTCTTCTCATATTCGGTTCGGCCGGGCACACCAGCCGCCAACCGCTACTCCGAAAGCCAACTGATCCCTCCGGAGGTGGTTAGGAGGCGCAGCAGGTTCCTTCGGAGTCTG
This sequence comes from Candidatus Coatesiibacteriota bacterium, assembly GCA_003647755.1. Lineage (GTDB taxonomy): Bacteria > B130-G9 > B130-G9 > B130-G9 > B130-G9 > B130-G9. Next base: position 9,304 of record QMNL01000028.1, on the reverse strand, counting down.
AGTCGCGCAAAGAGGCGCAGCTTCGCCAAATCGCAGGTTGGCAGGACGCTGAACATGCTTGTCCTCAGGAAGACCGATGACAGCTCCGGCAAACGCATGGCACTGTCGGACAACTATCTCAACGTGCTAGTCGATGCGGACGATGCCTCGGCAGGGCAGATTCTCCCCGCAGAGGTTCTCTCCGTGACGGAATCGGCAATTGTGGGAAGACTGCTCAATCGTTGATCGCCTCATTCATGCGTTGGGGACGCACAATTCATCCGGGAGGCGGTGCCCGCAATTGCCGAGATCAGTCAAATCGACAGGCTCTCTGAAGTCCCTGGAGTGACCGGTCCCGGGCAGGTGAGCATCATTCCTCATACCCAGGCGCACGCGGCGCGGCGTCGGAGCGGGCTAATCAGGACTGATCAACAATTCGGGCAACTTGACATCACGGGCGGCTGGGCCTAGCATTCTTGACTGTTGAGCTGTTCTTAGTTTGCTGCGCCTGTGGCCCAAAGGATAGAGCACTGGCCTCCGGAGCCAGGGGTTGCGGGTTCGAGTCCCGCCAGGCGCGCCACTCGCCCAGCCGTGGTCGGCGGAGGAATCGGGTGGAGTCGCTGAGGCTGGGCTTGGGGGAGGGGGAAAATGTCTCTGAACATAAACGATGATCTTGGATTGATAGCGAGGCCCGTGAACGAAGTCGGGGAATCTGCGCCGGGATGATGTATCGGCAGAGGAGACAGCGTCCAAAGATGGATGCGGCGGTGTTGATGCAATTTCCCGGTTCCTGGGAGAGCGGCCCGCCTGGCTTAGACTAATCATTTTGGGGAGCTCGATGGCTTGCAGGCGTGAGCGAGATTATGCTATTCTGAATGTAGAGGGTGTGGTGGGTCGGAGGCGGCTCGCCTGAAGTCGCTGGCCAGGGGCGGCGGCTTATTCTGGTCAGAGGCCAGTGGCCGATTAATAAGTGAGAGTTTTGGAATGTTACGTCTGTTCAACACGATGAGTCGGAGAAACGAGGAGTTCATTCCTCTGAACCCGCCCAACGTTGGGCTCTACACGTGCGGTCCGACGGTGTATAGCTACATTCATATTGGGAACCTGCGTACCTTTCTGTTTGAGGACGTGCTGAGGCGCTATCTCAAGTTCAAGGGCTTCAAGGTAACACAGGTGATGAACATAACCGATATAGACGACAAAACTATCAAGGGCGCCAACGAGGCGGGGATTTCGCTTGCTGAATTCACGGAGCGGTTCACGAATGCCTTCTTCGAGGACATCGCGGCGGTAGGGATCGAGCCGGCCGAGTATTATCCGCGGGCGACGGAGCATATTGGGGATATGGTGTCCCTGATAAGGCGGATACTGGAGAATGGTTATGCGTATGAGAGGGATGGATCGATCTACTTTGACGTGAGCAAGTTTGGTCCTTACGGTGCGCTTTCGGGGGTGAAGCCGACGCTTTGCCAAATACGTTCCAGGATTGACCAGGACGAGTATGAGAAGCAGGATGTTCGGGATTTTGCGCTGTGGAAGGCTGCGAAACCGGGTGAGCCATCTTGGGACACTGAGTTTGGCCGCGGTAGGCCGGGCTGGCACATCGAGTGCTCCGCAATGAGCATGAGGTACTTGGGAGAGACGTTTGACATCCACACCGGCGGCGTCGATAACATATTCCCCCATCACGAGAATGAGATCGCCCAGTCTAGGGCGGCGACGGGGAAGCCGCTCGCCCGGTATTGGCTGCATTCGGAACACCTCTTGATGGACAAGAGCAAGATGGCCAAGTCCGCGGGCAACATCTACACGTTGCGTGAGATCACCGCGATGGGCTATAAACCACGCCAGGTTCGCTACTTTCTGCTGTCTGCGCACTACCGCAAGCAGCTGAACTTCAGCCTCGATGCACTCTCGCAGGCGGCAGGTTCGCTAGCGAGGATCGACGACTTCGTGACAAGCCTGCGCTCGGCCAGCTGTTCAAACAGCGACAACCCCGCGATCGCTCAGTGCATCAGCGAATGCGAGCGCGGATTCGAGGGTGCGATGGACGAGGACCTCAACATGTCAAAGGCCATGGGAGTGTTTTTCACATTCATCAGGTCGGTGAACGAGCTCATGAGCCGGGGAGAGATAAGCGAGAATGACAGGAGCTCCATCAATAGCCTGCTTGAGCGGGTCAACTCTGTGATCGGCGTGATCGAGCTCGGTCGGGAGGTTGAACTGTCGCAGGAGGAGAAGGAGCTTATCAAGATGCGACGTGAGGCGCGGAGGGCCGGTGACTGGGCCTCCGCAGACAGACTTCGCGAGCAATTAAAGGAAAGGGGAATCATCATAGAGGACACAAAGGATGGAATTAGGATCAAGCGTTTGCACTGAATTGGGTTTCGGAGGGTTTTCAACAGAAAGGCGGGCGATATGGAGTTGTTTGGGGGCTAGGATGGATTCTCGCCTTGTTTTGAGAAATGTGTTGGGTTTGGCCGAGGGTGCGGATCACGGTTTAGAGCGCCTCAGCAGTTCCACGTTTATCTCAGGAGGGAACTAGATATGGTTCTGCTGGCGATGCGCAAGCACTTGAAGAAACTGTCCCTGGTGCTCTGGATCGTGATAGCCGCTTTTGTTGGGACGATATTCCTCGTCTGGGGCGCCGGCAACCGTGGCGTTCGTGGCGGTGCGAGGTCTGTGATTGCGTCGGTCAACGGGGAGGAGATAACCCCTCGGGAGTATCAATCTACAATGCGGCGTTATGTGGACTACTACCGCAGCATTTACAAGGATCGGCTGACCCCTGAAATGCTGAAGAACCTGAATCTCCGCAGCCGCGTCATGCAGGGGCTGATTCGCCGACATCTCTTGCTGCAAGAGGCCGATAGGTTGGGTATTGCGGTCAGCGATGCCGAGGTGAGGTCAGTCATTGAGAAGACACCTGTGTTCCAGGATGAGAACGGCAAGTTCAGCCCGGAGCGTTATATGCGGCTTCTCTCGATGCAGCGGCTCTCTCCGGAGGTCTATGAAAACAGCGTTCGGTTAAGCCAGAAGCTTACCAAGCTCGAGGACCTGATCAGGGCTACGGTGAGAGTAACTGACGATGAGGTCAAAGCCAAGTACATCAAGGAGAACGAGAAAGTCCAGTGCGACTACGTGGAGTTCAGCGCCAGGGAGTTTGGGAAGGACCTCAAGCCGAGCAACGCTGCGCTTAAGAAGCTCTACGAATCGCAGAAGGAGAAATATAAGAGCCCACGGTATGTGAAGGTTGAGTATGTTCTATTCGACCCCAAGGACTACAGGTCACAAGTGCACCTGACCGAGGACGATCTCCGCACTTACTATGACGATCACGAGGATGAATACACGCAAAAGGAGCAGGTGCACGCACGACATATCTTAATCAAGGTTCCCGAAGGAGCAAGCAGCAAAGTTGAACAGGCGGCCAAGAAGAAGGCCGAGGCGTTGTTGGCCAGGGCAAGGGCGGGCGAGGATTTCGCCAAGCTGGCCAAGGAGAACTCTGAGGGACCTTCTGCCTCCTCCGGCGGCGATCTGGGCTTTTTTGGTCGGGGTCAGATGGTCAAGCCGTTCGAGGACGCCGCGTTTGCGCTGAAGGTGGGTGAGATAAGCGACCTTGTCAGGACCAAGTTCGGCTACCACATCATCAAGGTCGAGGGCCGCAAGAAGGCCGAGGTCAAGAAGTTCGACGAGGTGAAGAAAGATATACAGGCGAAGTTGACGGACGACAAGGCGCTTGCGTTGGCCAAGAAAGCCGCGGATAACTTGCACGATCAGCTGGGAAAATCGAACGATCTTGACAAGCTCGCAAAAGCAAAGGGCCTCCACGTTGTTACGACAGACTTCTTCGATCGTTCGAGCGAGATCAAGGGGATTGGCCGGTCGTTCCAGTTTACGACCGCTGCGTTGGGGTTGTCGAAGGGCGCGGTCAGCCCGGTGATCAGGGGCAGGAATCGGTATTTTCTGATGAAGCTGCTCGATGAGAAGCCCTCGATGGTCCTTCCATTTGACCAGGCCAAGGAGAAGGTCAAGCGGGACTGGATCAGACGAGAGGGGGCCAAGATTGCCCAGAAAAAGGCGACCGAGTTCGCGCAGAAGGTGAAGGACCGGGCGGCTTTCCAGAAGACGGCAAAGGCGTGGGGCCTTACGGTCAAAGAGACCAACCTCTTCACCAGGGACGGCTATGTGCGAGGGATTGGCCAGAGCGATGAGTTCGTCAAGAAGGCATTTGAGGCAAAGGTTGGCGACGTGGTCGGCCCGATCAATCTCCGGAACCGCTACGTGGTCTTCACGGTGGTTGTGCACACCCAGTTCAATCCAGCTGAGTTCGCCGCAAAGAAGCCTGAGCTGGTGCAAAAGATGCGCTCAGAGAAAGAGGACAAGGCACTTGCAGCGTGGATAGATGGTCTGAAGGATAAGGCCGATATATATGTTGACCCTACATTTCTCAAAACTCAATAGGCGGCCGGCTTGGCCGGCGCTAGTAGTTAAATCACATTATTTACTATAGGAGACACGGATGAATGTAGAAGCTGTAATCACGCACGCAGTCCGAACGCCGGTCGGGTCGCTTGGTGGCTCACTTGCCAAGGTGACCGCGCCCAAGCTCGGGGCGATTGTTGTCGGGGAGCTGTTGAAGCGCTCGGGCATTCCGCCGGAGGACTTCGACGAGATCATAATGTCGAACGTTGTCAGCGCGGGCGTCGGGCAGGCTCCGGCCCGTCAGGCTGGGCTTTTTGGCGGCCTGAGGAACGAGGTTGCGGCGCTGACGATCAACAAGGTCTGTGGTGGGGGTCTTAAAGCAGTTGTGCTGGGCGCACAGGCAGTCAAGTTGGGCGATTCAAAGATAGTTATCGCTGGCGGGATGGAGTCGATGAGCAACGCCCCATACGCACTCACCAAGGCCAGGTTTGGATACAGGCTCGGCCACGGCAAGCTCGTGGACCTGATGATTCACGACGGCCTGTGGTGCGCCTTCAACGATTATCACATGGGCTACGTTGGCGAGCTAACGGCGGAGAAGTACGGAATCTCGCGGGAGCGACAGGACCAATACGCCCTCGGGAGCCACCAAAAGGCCGTCGCCGCGATCAAGGCCGGCAGGTTCAAAAGCCAGATCGCCCCTGTTACAATCCCTCAACGTAGGGGCGAGCCCATCGTCGTTGACACCGACGAGGGTCCCCGCGCGGACACCTCGCTGGAGAAGCTCGCCAAGCTGCGGCCAGTCTTCAAGAAGGACGGGACGGTAACGGCTGGCAACGCACCCAGCGTCAACGACGGCGCCTCGGCGGTGATCTTGATGACGGCCGATGAGGCCGCCAGCCGGGGTCTGAAGCCCATGGCGAGGATCGTGAGCTACGCAACATCGGGCATGGCGCCGGAGGATGTCCTGATGACACCTGTCCCGGCGGTTAAAATGGCCCTTCAAAAAGCGAATCTCACGGTTGATGACATCGACCTGATCGAGCTGAATGAGGCATTCAGCGTCCAAGCGATCGCCTGCTGCGACGAGCTGGGCCTCGACTACGCCAAGGTCAACGTCAACGGCGGAGCGGTTGCACTCGGACACCCTATCGGTGCGACCGGAGCTAGAATACTCACGACGTTGCTCTACCAGATGGAGGCTGACGACCTGAAGCGAGGCTTGGCGGCGCTTTGCCTCGGCGGTGGGAACGCAGTCGCGATGGTGGTAGAGAGGTAAGAGTGCAAGGTAGGCATCGGCCACTTATGATCCTGCAAACCACTATGAATGGGAAAAACTCCGCATCAGGAAACATCTTCACTCAAATGAAAGGAGCAGCATCATGGATATAAAGACGGTAGGAGTAGTCGGGGCAGGGACGATGGGCAGCGGCATTGCCCAGGTCCTAGCGTTTTCTGGACACAGCGTCCTGCTTCACGACACCAACAAAGAGCTCATCGACCGGGGCGTCAAGTCGATCGAGAAGAGCCTGGGCAAGTTTCTGGCCAAGGAGAGGATCACGCAACAGCAGCACGACGCCGCACTGGCGAACATCATCCGTGCCGAGCAGCTCGAGTCCCTTAAAGACGTTGATTTTGTCATCGAGGCAGTCTTCGAGGACCTCGCTGTCAAGACCGGGGTATTCAAGACGCTCGATTCGCTGTGCCCACCGAGCACGGTCTTTGCCTCGAACACATCGTCGATCTCGATAACGAAGCTCGCCGCGCAGACCAATCGGCCGGACAGGTTCATCGGGATGCACTTCATGAATCCTGTGCCGATTATGAAGCTGGTTGAGCTGATCCGTGGGATTGCGACCTCGGATGAGACATTTAGCGTAACAAAGGAGCTTGCGGAGAAGCTCGGCAAGACCCCGGTCGAGGTGAACGATGCCCCTGGGTTCGTCTCTAACCGCGTCCTGATGCCGATGATCAACGAGGCGGTCTTTGCGCTTTATGAGGGCGTGGGCACCGTGGATGCGATCGACACCGTCATGAAGCTTGGGATGAACCACCCGATGGGACCCCTTGCGCTCGCCGACCTGATCGGACTGGATGTCTGCCTTTCGATACTGAACGTGCTCTACGAAGGTTTCGGGGACCCGAAGTATCGTCCATGTCCTCTCCTGCGGAAGATGGTGGATGCGGGCTATCTGGGCCGCAAGAGCGGCAAGGGCTTCTACGAGTATTGATGGCAGGATGAGCTTAAACTTGTTGACAAGGAGACATGAGCAGTGATTGATTTTGAGCTCTCGGAAGACCAGCAGATGATGCGGGATATGGCGCGCGATTTCGCGGACAATGAGCTTAAACCTGTTTCGCAGAAGCTCGACGAGGAGTCGCTCTGGCCAGCGGACATTCTCAAGAAGATGGGTGAGCTGGGGTTTTTAGGCATGACGCTTCCGGAGAAGTACGATGGTGCGGCGATGGACCCTATCAGCTATGTTCTGGCCTTAGAGGAGATATCGCGCGGCGACGCGTCGTGCGGGGTGATCATGTCGATCCACGTTTCGCTCGTTTGCGAGCTGATCTTGAAGTTTGGCACTGAGGAGCAGAAGAGCCGCTTTCTTCCGCCGCTGGCAAGGGGCGAGATGATTGGCTGCTTCTCACTCACCGAGTCTGGTGCAGGTTCGGACGCTGGCGCTGTCGCGACCACTGCCGTGCTGGATGGGGACGAGTATGTCCTGAACGGCAACAAGATATTCACTTCGGGCGGCGCCTACGCTGACTTGATCATTTTATTCGCTTCAACGGACCGGTCTAAGGGCCACAAGGGGATGTCGGCTTTTATCATTCCCAGGGGCACGCCTGGGCTTGAGGTGGGCACTATAGAGCACAAGATGGGGCTGAACGCGTCTGGCACCTCCGAGCTAGTGCTTACCGACTGCCGAGTGAGCAAAGACCTCCGGCTTGGCCAAGAGGGCGAGGGCTTCAAGATCGCCCTTATCGGCTTCGACTCCGGCAGGATCGGGATTGCGGCTCAATCGGTCGGAATAGGGAGGGCTGCGCTGGAGGAGAGCATCGAGTACGCAAAGGTCAGAGAGCAGTTCGGCAAGACTATCTCGAGCTTTCAGGCCGTGCAGTGGATGATCGCGGATATGGCCACCCAGATCGACGCGGCGAGGCTGCTCACGCTGCGCGCCGCCCACGTCAAGGGCCAGGGCAAGCGCTTCAGCAAGGAGGCGGCAATGGCGAAGTTGTTTGCGTCGGAGACGTGCGTCAACGCCACGCGGCTCGCAATCCAGGTCCACGGTGGTTACGGCTACATGAAAGAATACACGGTCGAAAGGCTCTACCGAGATGCAAAGATCACCGAGATCTACGAGGGCACCTCGGAGATCATGCGCATCATCATCGCTCGGTCGCTTCTGAAGTAAGGTCGAAGCACGGCGACCGATAATCGGCAGTTGAGACGGCCATTAGGTAGCGTTCTGATGCGAGTCTATTCCGCTAGGTGGCAACTCGTGCGGCTCTTTTCCCGGGGGCGGAATTGATACTCAAAGAACCGATACTAGTCGGGCTGACGCAGCTTTGGGCGAACAAGTTGCGGTCGTTCCTGACGATGCTGGGGATACTGATTGGTGTGGGCTCCGTTGTCGGCATCGTGTCGATCTCTGACGGCGCCAGGAAGATGCTCCTGAGTGAGATGGACAAGCTGGGCGGCAGCAACCTGATATGGGTCTCGCCACCCCACCGCTGGGTCAGGCGAAACGGTAGATGGCAGAGGCGCGCCTATGACGCCTACCTGGACAACAACGACGTCAGAAGAATCTCCGATTGCAGCGAACACATTGTGAGCGTTCTGCCGATCGTCCGCGTCAGCGGTATGGCGACGCGAGAGATGAACACCTCCAGCTGCACGATACTTGGGACGGTCCCCAGCTATGCCGAGGCGATGGACTGGAAGCCCGAGCGGGGCCGGTTCTTCTCCCAGAGGGATGAGGCAACCTGGCAGAAGGTCTGCGTGATCGGCGACAAGGTTTACGATGACCTGTTCCCTGGTGGAACGGACCCAATCGGCGTGGACATAAAGGTCGCAAACGTTCGCTGCGTCGTCATCGGTGTGATGAAGGCCAAGAGCGTGTTTGGCAACGATTGGGGCTACAATGTGCTTATCCCTTCGGCAACTGCGCAGCATAGGATGAAGGGCTCCGAGAGAATCAACTACATGCTCGTAAACGTTGACAACAGCCTGAACGCCTCAAAAGCGGAGCGCCGCATCAAATCGCTCCTGAAGCGAACCAAGGCCCATGGAGACGAATACCGTGTCAGGACTGCACAGTCGGAGATCAAGAGGGCGGAGGATGCGCTCTTTATAGCCAAGCTGGTAACAGGCGGGATAGCCGCCATATCGCTCATTGTCGGCGGCGTTGGGATCATGAACATCATGCTCGTCTCGGTCGCGGAGCGCACGCGCGAGATCGGTCTCCGGAAGGCGATCGGCGCTCGGAACATCCTCATATTCTCCCAGTTCCTCATCGAGGCGATAATACTCTGCATTATCGGATGCATAATCGGTATAGGGCTGGGCTTTGGACTTGGCCACGGGATCGCGGCAATCATCTCCAAAACCGCCGACATGCACTTCATAAGCGTCGTGTCAGCAAAGGCGATCCTGATAGCCGTGGCCTACTCGGTCGGGATCGGCCTTGCGGCTGGCGTCATCCCAGCCATTCGCGCCGCTAGGCTAAACCCGGTCGAGGCACTTCACTACGAGTAGCTGGGATGCGACGTCTCCTTCAGAGGACGAGGTTGACGGCGAGATGGTCGAAGGGCTATGGGTCGGCGTCGATGCCGGCGTGAGCTTCACCGCTCATTTGTGAGCCTGGCATAACTGACTTCGGTGCCAAGCCGCCCTCCG
>QMNL01000027.1 GCA_003647755.1 Candidatus Coatesiibacteriota bacterium | reverse complement strand
TGCCTACTAGGTCGCAGGAGACTCTCAGCGATGAGCAGCTTCAACAGCTTAGGCGACTGGCCGAGCGCCGGCAGAGCCGCGAGCCGATACAATACATCCTTGGTCATTGGGAGTTCTGGTCAATCGATCTCGTGGTGAAAAAGGGCGCTCTGATCCCCCGTCCAGAGACCGAGACCCTTATTGAGGTCGCTCTCCAGGAGCTGAACAGTGCATCTGGCGTCGCGCCTTTGACCCGTCCTTTGATAATAGATATAGGCACGGGCTCGGGCGCCATCGCCATAGCGCTTGCCACGGAGTTAAGCGGCAAGTGTAGGATCGTGGCGACCGATATCTCACTGGCTGCGCTTGCCGTTGCAGATGCGAACGTATCCCGCATGGGCCTTGAGCACACGATTGAGCTTGTCTGCTGCGATATGGCGCACGCTCTCTCGCCAATGCTGCTTGCCAGAGATGTGGAGCTGATCGTCTGTAACCCGCCCTACATCCGCTCCGAAGAGCTCAAGAGGCTTCAGCCAGAGGTCTCGCAGTTTGAGCCAGCGATTGCTCTTGACGGAGGTGCATCAGGGCTGGACTTCTACCCGCGATTGATGGAGACGGCGGCGGAGCTGCTCAAAAGAGGCGGAGCGCTCGTCTGCGAAATAGCCCCCGACATGCCTCACGCCATCAGGGAAATGCAGCAGACGATGCGCGAGAGCATCAGTGAGCCGCGTTTCGAGGCCGATCTGTCTGGCCGATTGCGCGTGGCAGTGGTTCATCGATTGTAGCGAGGGCAAGTCTCCAAGAAGTTGCGTGCAGCATAAAGTTGCATTATAGTATAATCGAGTATGGCGGGCATAGCTCAGTTGGTAGAGTGCAAGCTTCCCAAGCTTGATGTCGCGGGTTCGAGCCCCGTTGCCCGCTCCAGGACGTGTATTCGAGTTGTTTGTGGCGCAGGAGCATCGGATGGGATTTTTCAGCAAAGATGAGAAGAGGCAGGATATTCAAGCTGCTTCAAGAAAAGAGCAGACTGCCTCACAGGCGCCTGCCCCCGAGGTGAGACCAGTGATCAGAGGAAACATGAAGACAAACACGAAGAAAGAACTTGAGGCGACTGACGCCGGAGGCGAGTCGATCATAGCCGAGGGGACGGTGCTGAACGGCGAGATTCAGAGCGACAGAGCCGTCATTGTTTACGGAGTTGTGAAGGGCAAGGTGCACATCCAGAGCGATCTCATCGTGGCCGAGTCTGGCCTGGTCGAGGCGGATGTGAATGCGGAGAACGTCTCGATAGCCGGTCGGAAGAAGGGCCGGACTGAGGCCAGGAACCTCTTTGAGCTTAAAAAGACGGGAACGATAGAGGGCGAGATCGTTGCCAAGAGCGTCAAGATCGACGAGGGCGGTCGCGTGATCGGTAAGATCAACATGCAGATCGGCTCGCCGCAGGCAACGAAACAGACCAGCGAGGCAGAGATCAAGAAGAAGAAGGAGTTCTTGCGAGGCGCCGCCGGCGCAATGCCTAAAAAGAAAGAAGGTGCTTGATTGTGTGTCTTGGGCGACCTGCCTTACCCGTGTTTCACATCTCGCTGCGCCGTGGGTGGCAGTTGCTCACTGTGCGAGGTTGTGAGCGTTAGTATTGGTGAGCGGTAGGGCGTGTCAAAAGCTCTGGAAGCGGAGATTTTCGAGTTAAGGAGATGATAGGCGGAACTTGATGATGGTTTCGGCAACCGCGGCCCCCAGCTACCATCTTAGGGGGGCGATTGGCTATCTACGGGACGAGCAGAGGCTCCCAGCCATGGGGATGGGGTTTGTGGCTCGGTTCGGCGGGCACAATGCTGCTGTTTCTCTCGGGCTGCAAGAAAATCCCGGGGCCATCGCCCAGCGAAGTTCTCACAGCTCGTGCGCTCAGGCTGAGCCGAAGCGAGGAGGCCAGCTTCTAGAGGACTTGCATTCCTACCCGAGCGGATATAGCACTTCTGGCCGCTCACTTCAGGCGGAGTTCGCGTGCCTGATCTACGGCCGTTCAGGGCACATTTTAGAGGTCCAGACGACTGGGCGGCAGGTTGACCTTGTCGCTTGAGGCCATGTTTGTTGGTGCCGATAGGTCGAAGCAGATATTATTTCTTGATGAGGTGACATCATAGTAAAGATCGACAATAACAAAGCCCCTCTGTTTGGGCGGCGTGACGCGTACTACGACCGGGCTCGTGCCCTCCTTGAGACTGGCGATCTTGATGCTATCTTCGCGAGCATGGATGAGAATCCGGTCAACGTCATATATTACCTGAAACGTGCCCTCGCCAATTCGGAGCGGTCGTTGATGTTCGTTGCGGAGGTATCTCAGGACGAGCTAGATTTTCTCGAGCACCTCGACATATTGTTGGATGAGTCTCGGGCGGGCTATTTTGCTCACAAACATGGTGGATTGATTGAGAAGCAGCAGAAGTTCATCACGAATTTTTACAGGGAGAGTGCTGAGGAGATCGCTCGCTATCGTGAATCTTACTATCAGCGTGCGAGGGATTCAGTGGCGTATCTTTTGATGCACATGAAGCTCGCTGAGCCTAAATATGAGGAGCTCAAGGCTCTTGAGCATAGCGAGTTTGTAGGCCGCATGCAGGGCGATGAGTTCTTGTCAGGCAGCGATATGAACCGTTACCTGTTGGCCTATAACTCTGTAACACAGCTTTACAGGAACCATACTGCCAGGATTGCGGAGGACCTGTAGGCGAGGCGTATCAGACTGGGGCGGCAGGTTGTTCCACGAGCAGGGAGCTGACCTGCTGGACAAAAGCATCTACCGAGAAGGGTTTTGAGATGCACCTGAACTCCACCTGCCTGATGAACTCGCGTGTTTTGGGTTCGTAAATGTCGCCGGTGGTGAAGAGTATTCGCTTTTCAAGCCCGGGCCTGTTCTTCTTAACCCATTTGAACAGTGCAAAGCCATCGAGCCCGGGCATGCGCAGGTCGGTGATGATCATATCCACTGTCTCTCGTTTCAGGGTGTCTATCGCTTCTTGGCCGTTGCTGGCCAGAAGCACTGTGTGGTCAGGAGCGAGTATCTCGTACACCATTCCCCTGAGTATTTCCTCGTCATCGACAACGAGGATGTTGGCTCCGCGCTGCACCTCTTGAGAGACGACTTGCGTCTTCTCTGGAGCTTCCTCTTCGGGCTCACCCTCGACTATGGGCAACTGGATTGTGAAGGTCGTCCCCCTTAAGACCTTGCTGGCACAGCGCAGGTCCCCGTTGTGTGCCTTGACTATACCGTAGGAACAGGGCAGGCCCAGCCCGGTGCCCTTCCCGACAGGCTTTGTCGTGAAGAACGGCTCGAATATGCGAGCCAAGTTCGCCTCAGGGATTCCGGGGCCGGTGTCCGTGATCTGGAACACTATGTTATCACCCTCCACTGACGACTGAATGTAGAGCGTGCCTCCCCTATCCTCCATAGCTTGGTAAGCGTTGTTTATGATGTTGAGAAAGACCTGTTCCATCTGCTTTCGGTCAGCCATTGTCCGGGGCAGGTCCTTGTCAAGTTCCAATATCAAGTCTATGTTGAAGGCATCCAGCCGATATTTAACCAGCTGGACGGTATCCTCTAGTATCTTGTTCAGGTTGACGGACTTCCTGACAGAAGCACCGGTTCTCGGAAACGCAAGCAACGACTCAACGACCGATTTCGCACCAACCGCACAGTTCTCAATGAACATCAGCCTCTTGGACACGGCATCGTCAGTGACCCTATCCTGGAGCATCTCGGAGTAGGCAAGTATCGGGGCAAGCTTGTTGTTGAGCTCGTGCGCTATTGAGGCGGTCAGCTCGCCCAGCGAGGCGAGTCGCTCAGCCTGGAGCAACTGCTTATGAAGCTCGTTCAACTTCGTAATATCGACCAGAATCAACTCGACCGCATCCTGACCGCTGTAGGTTATCGGAACGCCCTTGAAAAGGACCCGCAGTTCTTGCCCGCCCGCGGTTACCAGGCTAAGCTCCGTCTCCAATTCAGCTCCCTCGTTCTCAAGGCGCTCCAGAGACTCCACAGCCTTTGCGCGCCAATCAGGGTGCACTACCCTGGTAACGATGTCGAAGTCGTTGGAGAACAGCTCGCTGGGCGCAAACCCCAGCTTCCGCATCAAGACCTGGTTGGCGTAGATCAACCGTCTGGACTGGACAATACACACCATATCTGGTGAGGCCTCAACCAAACGTTTGTACTTCTCCTCCGATTCTTTTACTTTGCGTTGCAGCGTGCTTCGTTCCGTGATGTCATTCAAAAGAAGGATCGACTCCAGCACATTTCCCTCAATATCCCTTTTGGGGCTTGCGGTTATGTCGAAGATTCGCATCTGCACATCGTCCTCGCGCTGCCTGACCGAATGGCAGACGTGGTCAGATTCGATGGCCTTCTTGGCGAGACAGTCCTCGCACGGCTCGCTCCGGCCGAAGACCAATTGATAGCACTTCCTCCCATCAGGCGAGCCAAAAGCTGACGCAAACTCGGGATTGGCGTAGGTGATGTTGAGCTCCTCGTCCACGGCGAGCAGCGGGTTGCCGATGCTGCGCATGGTCTGCTCGAGGTTGACCTTCTCCTGATGCAACTGCTCAGTCTTCACCAACATCATCCGTTCAAGTGCCACACCCCAACGTGTTGAGACCTCGAGCGCGATCCCGCTGCCCAGGAGGACAAGGACCACTATGAAGCCCAGAAGCTGGTATTGCTTGAGGTATGCCTCGTCAATGGACGACAGCACGACGTCCCACGGGGCAGTTGCCACGAGGTAATAGGTCAGACCACCAAGACGAACCGAGCAATACGAGGCGAGCTCGGAAGAATCCCCGAACTTGAGAATGGTCGAATCTGGGCTATGCGCCTTCATTCTCGAGAGCAAGCGCATTGCGCTGTCAGCTGGGGAGTCCGAAACCCGATAGGAGTTGAAGTGGGCAGATGTGTTGACCTCGGTGGAGAGAAGGACCTGTCCCCTGTCGTCAGCAAGTATGGTAGGACCGAGGTCGGAGCCTGCGCCTTTCAGAAAGGTGCTGGTTACGTCCTTAGCCGAGGCAAAAAGGTATGTCCTGTAGAGGACCACTTGGCCTGAGGCGACCTGGGCAAAGAGCGGGGCGTAAAACACGAGGAATCCAGCGGGGCTACCTCTTGGGCCAATGAAGACGGGCCCTGCAACTTGCACCTTCTTCTCAGCATCTGCGTTGTCGAACGGGGCAGCTGCAAGGTATCCAAGCATTCGTCGCGCCGTTTCTTGCCGGGCGTCGGTCTTAAGTATTCGTCCTTCGGTGTCAGTTATCAGCAGGTTACACGGCAGCTGGTCGTTCGCCATCGCCACAAGATTGTGGAAGACCCCGTCATCCCAATGCTCCAACCCGCTGCTACACAGCTCGCTCACCCCGGCGAGGCACGATGCAAGCGTTTTGGTTGCCGCTTGAAGATGGGAGCCGGCGTTGAGCACGTTGGAAAGCTGCCTGCTTTGGAGTTGCTTTGCGACAGCGCTAGTAAGCTCCTCACCGGACCTTTGTATGAGAAGGAGGGACATCAGGACGGCGATGATGACAGCGGCGCCGATGATTGCGAAGCTGCGCTTTGATAGGATCTTTGTTGCCCTAAACTGTTTTCTTACAAGCAAGTTCAGCCCCCGCACCCTAGCGCTCTTCGCTATGAATATCACCACCATACCGGCCAAAGTTGTGCTCGCACCGAGCAGGAAAATATCCAGCCACCACCACAGCGCTGCCCTTGGCACCATCATGTCGTGGAACAGATACATGCGGACAACAGGATGGATGAGGATCAGGACCGCTGCCGAGATACCCCGCTTCTGGGCCTTTACCCCACACTTGCCGAAGTGCCGCGCGGCCACCGCGCCCAGGACGAGATACACCCACGCAAGGCCTACCACGGCGGAATTGTAGATGGCGTGATGCAGGACCTCGATCGCAGTGAAGGAGCCGAGCATCCCCGACATGGCCGGTATAGCCCAGGCGGCAAACGATGCTGTGATCATGACCCGCCGCCGCGACTGGCTAGTTTTTATCCCTTGAGCAGAAAGGAAGGACAGCGATCCGATGACGGAAAGGGCCATCGCCAGTAGCAGGATCAGGTCGAAAAGCTGCCTGATCTCATGGCCGCCGAGCGGGGAGCGCGTCCCGTAATCGATCAGAAACATGAGGTTGCGGCAGAACGCTGCGAAGGCAGCGAAGAAGAAGTGAACAGCGCCGGTGCTTCTTTTGGAGTGTAAAGCGAGGCCGTAAGAGAAGAGCCCAAGCGAGAGAAGGGGGAATACCCAAGTAACAAATGAGATCAGAAAGCCAAGTTCCAGTGCGCTCATCTCGCCTGCTAGTCGCCTTCTCTCGTTTGTTCTTGGTCGTTAATCCTCCGCCGATAGATATTCTTTGATCGGCAGGGTTAGGATCATTCCTACATCCCTATTCGAGAAATCCATGTCCAGATCTTTAGCTACCCTGCTGATTTTCGTGCCGATATGCTCGTCATCAGACGGAGCGATCACTATTTTGATGTACCTCTTGCCTCCGAGGGAGCTGCCGACAAGCCCTGCGAATATCGGCACATCGAAGGCGAGCAACTCCTGCATCCGTGTCGCCTCTACCACGACAGTGTTCTCCAATCCTAGCTCGGCGAAGACTGAGAGCATGTCGTCCAGCTGCTCTTCCTGGAACAGAACCACAATCACTAAGTACATAACATCCGCTCCGCGTTCAAAAGGGCTTGCACTCTCATCCCCGTGTCAAGCTGTCGAACTCGTCGAAAATTGCGTAAACCTCATCCTCGGTTTTGGCTGCCAAAAGCCTATCCCGGTTCGCCTTCTTTCGAGCGAACCGCGAGATCTTGGCAAGCACCTGGATGTACAGTTTGGTCTCTTTGGCCGGAATGCCGAACATGAATACTATGCGAACCGGCGGGTCACCCTTCGTCCCGAAATCTATGCCCTGTCGAGACAGGCCGACCGCGATGACTAGCTTCTTGATCGAATCAGACCTGGCGTGCGGAATCCCAACCCCGTCGCCGAGGCTCGTCGTCATTACCGCCTCTCTCGCCTTCAGGGCAGCCAGAAAGATGTCGCGGTCTGGAACGGCATCGGATTGCGAGATGATATCCGACATCTCGTCAAACACACCTGCCTTCGTGGTGGACTTGAGGTCAAGGCAGATCAGCTTCTCCTTCATGAAGGATGTCAGTTCAACCATATTCTACCTCTTCATATAAGACGCTAAATGCTGTCAACTGGGAGTTAATGCCCCTCAATCAAAGCCTTGTTCCTTCTCTGCGATCGCTCGCTTGACCATCATCAAACACGAGAATCAGATCGCAATCAAGAGCTTTTGGAGTCTGAGCGAGGTTTGGCGCCGACTACCTCGCCAGCTTTTCTCAAAGCGTAAACCGTTAGCGGCGGTCCAACCAGCTCGTTGACTGCGACCGTTCCGAGTATGATATTAGTCAACATGGGCGCAAACGAGGCGAAGGACGGATTAGTCTGAGCTACCAACACAAGCCCAATCGCCACGCCCGCTTGGGGCAGGAGGCCAAACCCAAGGTACCTTCCGACCGTTGATGGGGCGTGCCCCAGCCTGGCGCCGATTCGCACCCCTAATAGTTTGCCGCCAAACCGCGCGACGATGTAAACAGCTCCCAGCGCGCCGAGCATGCCCAGGTTGCTGAACTCAAGATGTGTCCCTGCCAGAGTGAAAAACATCGCATAGATCGGCGCATCGATATCGCTGAGCGCCCGGAAGATCCGGATGTTTCGGGGGGAGAGATTTATCAAGGTAAATCCGGCGAACATGTTTGTGAAGAGCGGCGATACGCCAAGACCGATTGCTATGCCGCCAGAAAGCAACACGAATCCCAGGGCGCCGACGGTGGTCTCGCGCTTGGTCTTGGCGAAACGAGAGCCCCAGTTTGCCACGAATCCCATCCCTATGCCCAGCACGGCGGCTCCAAAGATATCGATCAGCGGCAACGCCACGATTTCGTAGAGGTCACTGCCCGCCTGTGCCCCAACCGCCAACAGACCCGAGGCAATTGCCGTTGCGAAGGTGAAGATGAACAGCGCAACAGCGTCGTCGAAGCCGACCACGCCCAGAAGCGTTGTAGTAACATCGCCTCGCGCCCTGAGTTCCCTTATGACGGCCACGGTTGCGGCGGGTGCTGTGGCAGACGACAGCGCTCCCAACAGCAGAGCAAATGCGAACACTAACTTAATTGGCGAGATACCCTCGATCGGCGGCACAGCCCACACATAAGGCGCTACAACGAATGTTACCGAGGTAACACAGACAAACGCCCCGAAACCCTCCATCATGCCAATCCAGGCGATGCCTCGCCCGAGCCGCTTGAGCTGGTCAATGGGCAGACTGCCGCCGATAATGAATGCAATCAGAGCGAGCGTCATCTGGGGTATCTGCCCCAGATGCTCGCCGAGCAGCAGTTCAAGTCTCTCGTGTTCGATGAGTCCGAGGAGGTCCACGAGCAGCTTGAGGAAAATCCCCACCAGAATGTAGCCAGTAACCTCGGGCAACCGAACGCGGTTTGCTAGCCGCCCGCCGATGAAGGCAACCATCAGGATCAACCCGACAAGGAATACCAGGTCTGCCCCCTCAGGAATCATCTCTTCCCTCCGATGCGCCCGAGGTCTTCGAGGTCTGTGATTCACTCGAGATGGGCACCTCGCCAGAACGCTTCAAGGCGTAGGCTGCGAGCGGCGGCCCGATGAGCTCGTTCAAGGCAACCGATGCGAGGACAACATCGACAAGCACAGAGCCGTAAACAAGTAGGTGAGGGCTCTCCTGTGCCACTAGCATCAGGCCGATCGCAACACCAGCCTGCGGAAGCAGCGCAAGTCCCAAGTAGCGCCTCGCTGGTCCCTTCACTTGAGCCACGGACGCGCCCAAATAAGCGCCACTCACCTTACCCAGAAGCCTGAATACGAAGAACACAGCACCGATTATCCCACAGGTGAGCAAGTTCTCAAGGTGAAGCTGTGCCCCCGCCAGCGTGAAGAAGATCACGAATATGGGGCCCTGAACGCCCTCGATGGACGCGAAGATGCGCTGATTGCGGCGGGCGATGTTGGCCAGGACGAAACCGGCGGCCATGATAACGAGCAGTGGTGAGAGGCCCAGGAGCATGGAGAGTCCGCTGGCGAACGTGATTATGCCGAGGGATACTGTCATCATCTCGACCTTTCCCACTACCTTTGCCGCGACGAAATGGTGAGCTACGCCGACGAGAAGCCCAAGACCCACGGACCCAACCACCTCCACCAGCGGTCTGAGCCACAGCCCAATCGCCCCGTAGCCGGCGGTGGCCACGCCCATCGTGAGCAGACTCTCAGCCATCGTAATGCCAAAAGCGAATATCAAAAGCGCGATCGCATCGTCAATGGCAACCGTCGCCAGCAGCGTTGTAGTGAAAGGACCCTTGGCTCTTAACTCCCTTATCACGGCGATGGTTGCCGCAGGCGCGGTCGCAGTCGCGATTCCGCCAAACACGAGCGCAATCGGGAGCACGTTCATAAAACTGCCTGCGGGCGCGCCGCCCAGATCCGCGTAAGCGCCGATAACTGCGACGCCAATCACAACTGCCACGAACGTAACAATGGCCTGAACCGAAGCTATGCAGATAATGCCTTTTCCCAGCCGTTTCATCTGCTCAAGCCGCAGACCTCTGCACACGGCGAAGGCTATGAGTGCAAGCGCCAGGTGGTTAATCGGAACGAGGTCGCGTGAGAACAGCTTCGTGAACTTGGCATCTGACATCAGCCCGAGCCAGAAGATCGCCTGTTTCAAGATTATCCCGGCCCCAATGTAACCCGTGATCTCAGGAAGCTTGACCTTTTTGGCCAGAATGCCCAGTGCATAGCCGGACAGAAGAAGCATGCTCAAAACGAAGATGAGCTCAACCTCTTCTAGAATCATGATAAATCGACGACCTCTGCTATAGTTCCCACTAAATCGGGCTTCAATGCGGCATACTACACCGCCGACACCGTTTTACAACTCAAGGCAGAACCGTGTCGAACAAACCAGTGCGGCGGACGATGGTCTATCGCACCTGTTAAGAATGAACGACCTAAATCGCCAGCCATAGCAGAATGTGACCGCAGGGGTTTTCGCATTTGTTGATTGCGATGTGTTGTGTTGTTGGTTTCGGGGCGGTGTTTTGGGCGAAACAAGAGTGGAATTGGGATAGAGGTGATGCTGGGTTTGAGTTCCCCGAAGGGGGACTACAATAGTAGCCGTAGGTGCAACCTACGGAATTCGTTCACATTGGTATCCTTCGCAACCCTGAGGGGGTCGAACACCCCCTCCATAGAGCTATGTTCAGCCCTTTCAGGGCTGTTTTCCTTTTCTTCTTTGGCGTTGATCCGTAGGTTGCACCTACGGCTACTCACGTTCATCCCCTTACGGGGATGCAGGAAGGACGCCTTCAGTTGAGC
>QMNL01000026.1 GCA_003647755.1 Candidatus Coatesiibacteriota bacterium | reverse complement strand
TGGAGCTTCTCGAACTCGGCAAGGGCCTTCTTGAGCAATGATTGCCGCTTGTCCAGCCGGTCGGCCAACGATGTCTTCTCGGTTTTTTTGCCGTGCTGGGCCTCATTACTTGGCGTGAGGTCTATTCCCATCGCCTGTTGGTAGAGGTCTGTCGCAAAATATTCCATCGTTGAGGCTGCCGTAATTTGCCCCTCGCGATACGACCTGTAGGCCAAAGACCCGGCGAGAACAACTGCTGCCGCTACAATGGCAAACAGTATGAACCTGCCGTTCTGCTTACTGAAATCAATAATATGAGTCAGAAGGTCCTTCGGGAGCGGCGTGTCCTGCCCCCTCACCTTCTTCTTGACTTTGATCGTCCTTCTAACCAATGGTTGTCCTCCTAACCGCCAGGGGATTACCCCCGGACACTTTTCTTTTTTTGCGAGCGAACAATACCAAACCACTATTGATATAGCAACTCCAATACAAGCATTTCAGCAATCGGGTTGAACACAAATCTCGCCTCCCTCTGGCTACGGTCTACCGAACCTGTGCTTGGGCCAAAAAAAAGCCCGGGCAACTGCCCGGGCCACAACTTCAAGCAACTGGCGAGGAGGAGATTATTTGCCCTCGACCTCGATCTTGATCTGCTTCGGCTTGGCCTCCTCTGCCTTCGGAAGCGTCACGTGCAGAACGCCATCACTGAACTTGGCCTTGATCTTGTCCTTCTGCACACGACTCGGCAGAGCGAAGGACCGGCTGAAGGACCCGTAGCTCCGCTCGATTCGATGGTAGTTCTCCTCCTTCGTCTCCTTCGACATCGTGCGCTCACCAGAGAGGGTCAGGACGTCATTCTCGAGCGAGATGTCAACATCAGAAGCTTTCAACCCTGGCAATTCTGCCCTAAGCTCGATGTTGTCCTTCGTCTCGAAGACGTCCACCGCCGGCGACCAATCACCCTTGATCATCGGCGACAGCTCACCCTGTCTGTGAAAGACGTCGTCGAACAGACGGTTCATCCTCTCCTGAAAAGTCATCAGGTCTTTCAGTGGCTCCCATTTCACAATCGCCATTTCACTACCTCCTCTTGTTGATGTTTTGTTACAACATTTTAACTTCCATGAGAGACAATAGACCCTTAGTCGGAATTTGTCAAGTATTCTTATACGAACTCTGATATATCAGCCAAACCAACCTGCACAAGCCCCATCTCACGCTACATCCCAGCATCCCCCCACTAGACCAAAACCCACCTCAAACCCAAAAACTTGACGACCAGCCCAATAACATCCTATAAGAAACCAATTGGAAACAACTGGAACAAACGAGGTAGATGGCGTGAAATGCCCGACCTTTCAAGACCTGAAAGAACTCTGGCTGAGGCGAGAAGTCCTGCTCAACCTCGTGATGCGAGACCTCGAGGTTAAGTATAAAGGCTCCGTGATCGGGATTTTCTGGTCGCTCCTTAACCCGCTCATGATGCTTCTGATCTACACGATTGTCTTTCGCTACGTGATCGGGATGAATGTAAAAAATTTCCCGGTCTTCTTCATGTGTGGTTTTCTGCCCTGGATATTCCTCTCAAACTCCGTAACGATGGCTGCTCCCTCGGTTATCAACAACCCCAACCTCGTCCGCAAGGTCTATATGCCGAAGTCTATAATCCCCCTCTCTGCGATGGTTGCCTGCCTCGTTGAGTTCGTTATGACACTCATTATCTTGCTGCTGGCTCTGCCTTTCTTTGGATGCGCTCCGGGATACTTGGCGTTTTCATTGCCGCTAGTGGTGCTGGCACAGGCCATCTTTGTGGGTGGACTTACGTTGCTTTTCTCGGCGAGCACGGTTCATTTCAGAGACGTCAAACATCTCTTGGACATTTTGCTGATCGTCTGGTTTTGGCTGACGCCGATAGTTTATCCGGTGAGCAAGGTGGCCTCTCTCAAGCTTCCGTGGCCGCCTTTGGGAGACATTGTGGTCTGGCTGATAACCTACAACCCAATGTCCGTCTTCGTGTGCGTCTACCGGGCGGTCTTGCTCCAAAATGCTGTTCCGGACGTGCTAACTATTGCTCTGGTCGTCATTTACACGCTCGGCTCGGCCGCTTGTGGTTGGCTGCTCTTCGCAAGGTCCAGCGCGAGATTCGCTGAGGTCGTCTGATGTCAAACGAAGGCCGACAGCGCAATGAGCCAGGCGGCTCTGATGTTATTCAGATGCGCTCTGTGTCCAAGAAATACCGTGTCTATTATGAGAAGAGCGAGAACATAAAATACCTCATCATCAACCTGTTGAAGGGCAAGCGGGACAGATACCGCGACGTTTGGGCGCTGAGAGATATTACCTTGTCAGTCAAAGCAGGGGAGACACTGGGGATAATCGGCGAGAACGGGTCGGGCAAGAGCACTCTGCTGAAGCTTCTCTGCCGGATACTGCTCGCCGACGAGGGACATATCGAGGTGAACGGCAAAGTCGCGACGCTGCTGGAGCTGGGCTCGGGCTTTTCGATGGAGCTGTCTGGCCGAAAGAACATCTTTATGAACGCCTCGATCCTTGGGCTTTCGCGGAAAGAGGCACGGCGAAGGCTCGATGAGATAATCTCTTTTTCAGAGCTCGGCGACTTCATAAATGCACCCATCAAGAGCTACAGCAGCGGAATGCTGGTGAGGCTCGGTTTTGCCGTGGCAATTAACGTCGAAGCTGACATTTTTCTCATAGACGAGATTCTTGCGGTCGGTGATGAGCGCTTCCAGCGGAAATGCCTCGATCGGATCAGGGCGATGCAGCGCCGGGGAAAGACCATTGCGCTCGTCTCGCACAACTTGGAGATGATCCAGAAGTTCTGTAGCCGGGCTATCCTCCTGTCCAAAGGCAGGCTCGTGGCCGACGGCAGGCCGGACGCGGTGATCGATGAGTACAGGCGAGTTCAGCGTTCTGATGCAGGATGATCAACGTGATACAGAATATAACATGTCTCCGGCGGCTTCTCGCTCTCAATAGAGCGTCTCGGCAACTGGTGCAAGACAATCAGGAGCCTTGGCGTGTCTGATCTCAACTTCCCCTACCTGGGTTCATTCCTGGCTAAGCTCTCGTGAAGCGATTCGAGATAATTGGAACCACGGCCGACGCTGGGTTCGTCGCTTACGGTGAGAGCCTCGAGGCGCTCTTTACACACGCGGCGGCGGCGATGTTTGCGATCATATTCGGCCAAGAGCTTCAAGTTCCGGACCCGGATATTGCCGATACGTTCACTCTCTCAGCTGTTGACATTGAATCGCTCCTCGTTGATTTCCTGTCTGAGCTGCTCTGGCGTTTTGATACAGACTTGCTCGTTCCGGCCACGATGAATCTATCGATCCGCACGCCCGGGGGACCGCCGAGAGAACCGGGTGGAGGTGGCGGCCCGGAGCGTGCCAGGCCGATGCTTGAGGCGCGTGCAGGTTTTGCCCCCCTCGAGCGGCTCGCACAGAGGCCTGTAACGGACGTCAAGGCGGTTACGATGCACAACCTCGCCATCGTGAGAGATGGCGGTGTTTTCAGTGTGAAGGTCATCTTGGATATATGAGTCGGCCGCCCAGACGTGTGAGTTCGCGACTATGGCCAGGGGGACCGCATTGAAAATGAACTGCGCACTGATGTTTTTCGGATCGGACTTGACATCTCCTTCGGGGAGAACCTAAATTGGTCGGTGGTTTAGGAGCGGGAATAGCTCAGAGGTAGAGCATCGCCTTGCCAAGGCGAGGGTCGCGGGTTCAAATCCCGTTTCCCGCTCCATTGTGATGCTGGAGATGTGCGGCAGATGGTCTCGGGGCGTGGCGCAGTCTGGAAGCGCACCGGAATGGGGTTCCGGTGGTCGTAGGTTCAAATCCTATCGCCCCGACCACCTTCACCGGCTTGGGATAGCTGTCGGTGCTCTGTGGAAATGCGGCTCAGCAGCTATGTACCGAACAGATGAACATGTTCAGCAAGGCCGCCGGGCCAGCAAGAGCGGTAAGGGCTCGCTACCATTAACCCTGTCTGGGCCTGATCTGGTGTGGCACAGTTCCCGGTTCTTGGCCAGTGCACAGAAAGGCCGGCAGAGCCCGAGCTCTGGCCTGTTAAAATTGTCGCAAAGCGTTATCCTATATTGAGATGAGAGTTCTGTAACAAACAATAATCGAGAAAGGGTTGACAATGAATCGCTACTCAGTTTTTGTGACGTGTTCCGTTGTTGTCCTGTTGGCGTTCGCCAGCAGCAGTTTTGGGGCGGAAAAGGGCTTCAGCGGGACACTGTATTTGAGAAACGGGGACTCGGTCTTTTTTGACCACCTGGGCACGACGAGCGAGGTGGTGAATTACCAGGTGAGCGGGCTGCTAGGACTGCAGAGGGTAACATACAACTTCGCCGATCTGAGCCTGATACTTTTTTCAGACAAGGAACCCTCGACGGTGATAATCGTGAACAAGCAGGGCGAGCGGTTCACCTTGACCGACTGCGATCTCAAGGACGGGTTCATCTACGTCTATAACGATCCCGTAACACACAAGTTGGATTGGACGAGAGCTGAGCGCAAGGACATCAGCCACATCGTCATCGGGAGAAGGTCCGGGAAAGTAAAGATGAATGTTAGGACGCACGAGGTTTTCCCGGCGATGTTCGTGTTTGATCCATATACGGGGGAGCGGCTTGCCTGGGCTGAGCACGGACAGGTAGTCCCAGGCGGTGCTACAGCGCCACCACAGCCTGGCGGCAGATTGCCGGGCGCAACTCCTTATTCACCCGCCATGACACAACCTCCGCCGAGAGCTCCCTCCGCCGTGAGCGCGGTTGCCCCACCAGCTCCAATACCCGCAGAGGCAAGAAGCAATCTGCACCTGACCATTACCACTCCGCAGGTTGCGGTCATCTTTCTCGGGAATGCCGATCTTAGGGTAACAATCCGGGGGCCGCAGCGCTTCGAGAGAAGGATCAAGAACGCTGATGCGGACAGGCAATACACGCTTGATTTCGAGAATATCCCGAGTGGGGACTACAAGGTTGTAGCCAAATACGGCAGCAGAACCGCGATGAATATCGTCCGAGTGGTTGGGAAGGATGTCAGCGCCGAGTTGATGTTCGATTAGGTTCCAGGCTAGACCGTTTAGTTTTTTCCTCTGTGGGGCCGGGTATATAGCTTGAAAGGTCAGCTCAGCATGAAGATAATAGTGGCGTCTGATTCTTCCTCTCTTCAATTACATTCGCGCTGAGGGTTAATATGGTTAGCAGAGACTTGATCGTTGTAGTGAATCCCGGTTCCACCTCGACCAAGGTAGCTTTGTTTGGGAAGAATGGCCCTGTTCTCCAGGAGACGGTGGCCCATGACAGGGATCTAGTGGCGGCCTCGCGAGTTGTCTATGAGCAGTACGGGTGGCGGATGAAGACGGTCCTGAAGATATTGGAGAAATTCGAGGGTTGGCAAACCAGAGCCCGAGCCGTGGTTGGCCGGGGCGGCCTGCTTCATCCGTTGCCGGGCGGGACCTATCTTGTCAACGATGAGATGGTGGAGGACCTGAAGGTGTCCCGCTACGGTGATCATCCCTCGAATCTTGGTGCTCCATTGGCCAAGGGGCTCGCTGATAAGCTGGGTGTTCCGGCTTTCATCGTCGACTCGGTAATGACAGACGAGTTGTGGGACATAGCACGCATTTCGGGCTATGCCGAGATAAAGCGCGTATCGACGACGCACGCGCTTAACATAAAGGCTAGCGCGAGGCGCCGTGCCGAGCTGCTCAACAAGCCGATAGAGAACACGAACTTCGTAGTCTGCCATCTGGGAGGGGGCATCTCGGTGGTGTCTCTGAAGGGCGGAAAGATCGTCGATATGAACAACGCACTGTTGGGCGAAGGCCCGTTCAGTCCTGAGAGAGTGGGCACGCTGCCTGTTCGCCAGCTGATAGACCTCTGCTTTTCTGGGAAGTTTGCGTCGGCGGACGCGCTGAAACACAAGCTGGTCAAGGAGGGTGGGCTGTACAGCTATCTCAAAACGAATGACCTTCAGAAGGTCGAGCAGATGATCGCAGACGGCGACAAGAAGGCGGACCTGATCTTTTCGGCGATGGCATTTCAGATTGCCAAGGCGATAGGCGGTGCGGCCTGCGCTCTTTCAGGGGAGATAGATGGGATAGTGATAACTGGTGGGGCTGCGCAGTCGAAACTGCTTGTGGAACGGATATTGGAGAGGGTCAAGTTCCTCGGGCCGGTTTACGTTCACCCGGGAGAGAGCGAGTTAGAATCGCTGTCGCAGGGGGCGGCGCGTGTGCTGGATGGAGTTGAAGAAGCCAAGATTTACACCAGGATTGATGGGTAGTTTAGGCATGACTTGCCTGATTGATGTTGATGACCAGATGAGAACGTTAGGACTTAGGGTGTGATTACAATGAAGTCGGTGGAGGCGTGGATGCAGAAGCTTGGCGATCGGGCGCCCATAGGAACATTCGAGCGCATGATCGAGGTCTGCGAGTCGCAGGCGGCGGATGGAGGCGGCAAGCGTATAGTGCTGGCTTGTGCTGAGGATGCAAAGCTGATTGAGGCGATGGAGCTTGCGCGTGAGCGAGACATCGTATCTCCCATTCTAGTGGGCAACAGCAGCGGAATAGAGGGTGCGGCCAGAAGTGTTAGCGTCAACCTCGATGCCTACGAGGTGGTCGATGTTCCTGATTACCAGGCTGCGCTGAAAGAGTCGGTTGACATGCTTGTGCGTAACGATGCGGACATCCTGATGAGGGGTGCTGTGCCCGCCGTGGATTTTCTGAAAGCTGTTCTTGCCCGAAGGCACGAGTTGGGCATCCCTGGCCTTCTGACACAGGTTTCGTGCCTCGAGATACCAGACTACCATAAGATGCTGCTGATGTCGGACGCGGCAGTTGTGATCAAGCCGACCTTGCAGCAAAAGAAGGAAATAATAATCAACGCCATCTCCGTGGCGAACGCTCTGGGCATCGCTCTCCCGAAGGTGGCTTTAATGGCGGCCGTTGAGGTCGTCAACCCGGCGATGGAGGTAACGAGGGAGAACGCTATCATCTCGAAGATGGGAGATAGGGGCCAGATAAGGGGCGCCCTGATAGATGGTCCGCTGTCGCTGGACGTTGCGGCGTTCAGGTCTGCGGCAGAACTGAAGGGCGTCAAGGGCGAGGTTGCCGGCGACGCCGACATCCTGATTGTCAACAAGATTGAGGAGGGTAACATCCTCTACAAGTCCCTGATCAGGTTCGCCCACGCCCAAACAGGTAGCGTTCTTGTTGGCTCTCATAAGCCAATGATCATTACATCCCGCGTCGAGGTGCAGAACAACGAGCTACATTCCATCGCGCTCGCCTCGCTTCTCCACACCTTCTACAACCGACGCCCGACCGAGGCAGCCTGAAGCTCAGCGACTGGGCGACTGCGGCCTAGTTCTGCGGCAGCTGTTGCGCAGCGATCCGGTAGAGCTCAAACACCGCCTCGTCAATCGTTCGCTCCAGGTCCCTGACTGCTTGCGAGTGAGGGAGCTTCGCCCGGCGCGCCTCGTTGATTCGAGCCACAATCTCGTCGTGCAGGCCCTTGAATCGCTCCTGCTCCGACATCGGAGCAACCTTTATCGGGAGCCTGACAAGAGTGTGAGCGTAGTACTCGTATAAGCGCCCCATCTTCTTGGCGATGCGCCGAAAGTAGAAGCCCAACAGGCTCGAGTTGAGCAGACAACAGAGGTATTCCGGCAGAACTGCATCGCTGGGATTGATGCAATAGACGTCCGCACTGCAGAAATGGTGGCCATAATCGACTGCGAACCTGCTCTCGGCAGCCTTGAACGGAACCAGTATCTTGGGCGTTTTGGATGCAAACTGCTCGGGTCTTCTTGGCCTGATAAGTCTCCACCAGGGTCTATTCATCGGGCCAATCTCGTAGCGGCTCTCGAGGATGTCCCGGAACCTCGCAAGGTGTCGGTTTATGTTCGGCATGCTCACCGGGTCCGGCTCTTCCACCACGTATAGAACGTATTGCCCCAAATCGCGCAGGACCCATCGATCCAGTTGCGAGTTCTTGATCCACGGCTTGACGAGCGCCCGCTCCCCGGGCAGCAGTTTCAACGCTGCAACCTCATCCTCCGAAAGCACAAATATCCCATCTTGAGAACCCCTAGTCGCGTGATAGCCCTCACCTCGCACCTTGTCTGCCCCAGTAATGAGGCCTGGGCTCACCGACGCCACATCGCCCAAAGACGAATCTGCAGCGGCATCAAGCCCGCGCATCAGGTCCCGCTCTGACGAGGGCACTAGCACCCATCGATCAGTGAGCAGCTTCTGCGGCACGTCGAAGCTTTTCCACCCCGGTACCGTCTCTGAAGTAAGGCCCGTCAAAATGGGGGAGTCATCGATCTTGGCCACGTTCGGAGCAGGAAAGACCTTGAGCGCGTGCGACGAGCTCGGTTTTCCTTTTCTGAGAACCAGCACACACACCTGAACGCCTCGTCCGCCAAAGACTGAAACCATGTCGAAATCGAGCAGATAGACGAGTTCTGTCTCTTGCGCGAGGAAGCTGCGCAGAGGCGCTGCCTTGTCCGCCCCAAGCCAGTAGCGAGGGATGACATATCCCAGGACGCCGCCCTCGCGGAGGCACTCGACGCCTCGCTCGATGAAGTAGTAGAAGACGTCTGCCTTCCCATCAAAGACCGAGTAGCGGGCCAAGACCTGACGCCGGTACGCCGGCGAGTGGTGATGAAAGCCAAGATATGGAGGATTGCCGACTATGATGTCGAACTTCGCACCCGATTGAGGATCGGGCATAAACCTGGGGCCATTCGCCCCCTGCGTTGGCGATGGAGCGTTGAAAGGAAGCTCCGATCTCTTGTCCAGAAAATCGCACCGATGCAAACCGGCGGCAGCAGCATCGAATCCCCCGTGCAAGCGAAAGTGGAGAAAGTCCAGACCCAGCCCTGCCAGGGCGAGGGCGCTCGGATCGATGTCCAGCCCGAATAGGCCATTCTCCATGTCAGCTTCGTTTGCTGGACCTGTTGCATTGGATGAAGGGTCGGCCCCAGGTTGTGATTCAGAGAGAACCCGGGCTGTCGCCAGCAGAAAGGCGCCCGAGCCACATGCCGGGTCGAGTATCCTGAGCTCATGAAAGGCTTGGGAACTGCCGGCGTCGGAGCGAGCATTAAGACAGAGCCGAACCACGAGCTCCGAAAGCCAGGCAGGCGTGTAATACTGCCCCCTGCGGCGCCGAGTGCTTCTGCCCATACCACACGCCTCATACACCCAGACCAGGATGTCATCAGCCAGCCAGAACCTACGGGGCAGGGATTCCGAAAGCAGCCTCGCGGCGGGACTGACGCTGGCAAGGCTGGCGTCTTCGCAGCTGGAGAGGAGAAGATCGAGGGCATCACGAAGGGCGTGCGGGAAGCTGGAGACATCAATCTCTCCCGGAGGCCACGTTCCCTCGTTACTCCGGGCAAGCCAGGCCAGCGCCGATGCGGCCGCTGTTACAACAATGCCGGCCCAGTCTATGGGATGAGGGCCAGGCACAAGAGCTTCCGTTCGCCTCAGTGCCTTGCGAAGCGCTGTCCTGAGATTGGGTAAGTCTTCTGGACTAATGGTATTCATGTAGGCCTGGCATCCCCTCGGAAATGAGGCTGCCTTTCTCCTTCAACGCAATCGCAATTAGCTCATCTGGCGTGTTAGACCCCACCGTCGATAGCTGAATCTGCCCACTGGACGGTGGAAATGCACATCCTTGGCCCATTATAGATTTTATCTCTCTGCCTTGTCAAGAGCGCCTCGTTCGCCCGAATGCCGGTGATTGCCTGCGCAAACTTGACAACAGGCAGGCCCAGAACCTATATTCTACTTGGTATTGATTACACTCCCCGATAGCTCAGTTGGTAGAGCAGGTGGCTGTTAACCACCGGGTCGGCGGTTCGAGTCCGTCTCGGGGAGCCAACAAAAACCTACGGCCTTTTCGGGGCCCGTGATTAGCACATAGATCGGGGGAAGTGGAGGGCAACGCAGGGCAGTGGAGCCTCGTTTCCCCCGTTTCTGCAAGGAGCTGCGCTGTGGCGGACATCGAACGATTGCCTGATGATGAAACGGGACACGAATAGAAGAGCAGAGGAGCGATGGCACGCCAATAGAAGTTACAAGAGTGATTGACGGCGATGGCTAAGACGGAGCGTGCGATGTATCTCTCTAAAGTTACTATCGAAAACTTCAGATGCTTTGACGGAGGTGACAATCGCTTCGAGATGACTCTGCAGCCGGGCCTGACCGCATTAGTCGGTGAGAACGACTCGGGGAAGACTGCCGTCATTGATGCGTTGCGCTTCGCTCTCGGAACAACTGACCAAGAATGGAATCGGCTTGAAGACAGCGATTTCCATGCTGATGCGTCTTCTCGCGAAATCAGGATTATCTGCAAGTTCGAGAAGCTTTCCACACGCGATAAACGGGCTTTTGTCGAATACCTGACATACGATACTGATTCCAATAACGAACCTGTGCTCTACGTCAATTGGACGGCCAAAGATACGGGCGAGATACGTCGAGGACGACCATATCGGCGGACTGAAGTCCGTTCCGGTAAGGAAGGCGACGGCCCGGAAGTGAGGTGGCCAATGAGCGAATTTGAACTACCAGAGAAGTTGCGGCAAGACCGGCCTTTGCTTCTGGCCCTC
>QMNL01000025.1 GCA_003647755.1 Candidatus Coatesiibacteriota bacterium | reverse complement strand
GTGGAATCGCCAGGTTCAGGACAGGCAGCCCCAACGGGGCTGAATATGAGTAGCCCCGTGTGCAACGCGGGGTCACAGACGCATCTAAATCCATCTTTCCGACCCGAAAGGGGTCGAACAAATGGACAGACCAATCGTATCGTTCGACCCCTTTGGGGTCGCTTTTCAGGATGTTTCGCGCAAACCTTTCCGCAGGTTTCACCTGCGGCTACTCACGTTAATCCCCTGTCGGGGATTGGGCGGTAGCCCGAAGCCTAAACAGACCACAATCCCGCCCTGAGCTCGGGCCTCGGAACAGAATGGGGAAACTTCTCGGACTGCGGCGGCTTGACCCCGCTTTGGGCCGTCGCGGCTTGGCGCGACATAGGCTACTATCGTTCTCTCTGTCGAAATCGGCTCGTGTAGCTCAATGGCATCGATCCGTTGAAGTGCGGTGTCAAGCCGCCGCACTCCATAATCACCTAACGGAAAAAGCCCGTAAACCACTCCCTGTCCAACTGATTCTTCTCTTGGAAGGTCGAAACCGTGCGAGCTTCAGCATCTCCCGCACCATCAACCTTGAATATTGAGGCAGCTGGGTGGCCCCTTTTGACGTGCCAGGCAAACTCACTCTAGTTGGGCAGAACAGAATCGCCAGCGGGCGGCCGAGTGTTACTGCTCGGCCTGCTCGTCAATCAGACGGATAGTGCGTGGGCGAGAGAGCCTCTCAACGGCAGGCTTCAGCTGGGCCAGCTGCTGCCTGATCGCTCCCAAAACGTTGACAACCTCTTTGGAGGTTACGAGCAATTCGAGGTTTTTATTGGCAGCGTTGAGCGTTTCGGTGGCTTTCGTCTGTTCCTCGACGGCGGCTGTGAAGGCATCCACCTTGGCCTCGAGTCCCGACCTAAGCGACTCCATTGACACCGCCCCCTCAGCCGCGGTCTTCTTGACCGCCTTGATCAGTGCCGATATCTCCTCCTGAGCGGCTTTTCTCTCTTTGGCAAGATGAGCAACGTTCTCCCTGAGCGCAGCAGTAATCTCCCTGCTGGCAGCAGATGCAGCGGTAGTCGCGGATTCGGTAACCTCTTTAGACAACGCCCTGAGCTCGTCGAACCGGCCGGTCATCGATTCGGCCAGGCGTGCGAATTCAAGCAGGCTCCTCTTCTGCTCCTGCGTAAAGCTTGAGACCGTTGCTGAGAACTTCTCACACTCACCGGCGAGTGATGAAATGAACGTGCCCTTGAAGCGCTCGAGGATGTCGAGCTGGTTTCTCATCGAGACCTCCAAAACCTTCGCCAATATCGCCGATTCAGGCGTTGGCGTCTCGATTCTCCGCTTGACGGCCCTCGTGATCGTGCTGTCGATGCAATACCTGTCAAACGCAGTCAGGAGGTTCTCCTCGGACTTCTGAAGCGCAGACATCGGTATCATCAGGATAAGGCTCACCACCAGTGCCAACAAGGTGGTCTCAAACGCAACCGACAGCCCACCTGTTACCAGCCCAAGACCAGACTTTATCTGCGAGATATCCGCCACCGAGGCATCAACGAAATTCGAGAAGCCGGCAACGGCCTGCACGATCCCGATGACCGTGCCAATGAAGCCGAGTATCGGAATCGCCCAGGCAAACACCTTCACCATCGTGTAAGACGCCGAGAGCTCCGCCTCGTCTATCTCGCTTTCCTCTCGGAGAACACCCTGCATCGATTCTGGCTCGCCGGTTGACGCAAACTGGCCGAGCATCCTTACGAGCCTGTTCGGCAGGACAGTCGCTCGCGATGCCTCCCACAGTTCAGTGAGGTCCGATGCAATCTGCCTCGCCGATTCGGGGCTGAAAGGCCCCTTGTGCACCTTCGCAACTGGGTCCGCCAGCAAGTATGCCCTCTCCATCCTCATACCGAGGTATTTGGCAAGTAGGATCGATGCGCCCCAGAAGAAGAGGATTGTTATTGCGTATGGAACCCAGCCCCGCTTCACGAAGAGCTGATAGATATAGTTGTCTGGGCTAAGAAGCGGGAGCGGGAACAAGTAATAAAAGATTGCGGTCAGGACAAGGCCAAGAAAGCCACAGACCCCAAGGTTGGCGTCCATGCGGCCCACATAAAACAGGCGCATAAGGCCGCGCGGGCCATTCTGCTTGGACATAACTTCGAATCCCCAAGATGCGAGTTCTCACTAAACTATCGTGCTGAGTCTAACAGCGGTCATGAGACGGTCAAGGGCAAATCGCCGCCGAGCCGGGTAGCCGCCGCAACCCAACAACCTTCTTGTCTGGCCAAAAATTCACCTATCCTCTCTCAAGCTCATCAAGAATCGCCGCCTAACTCAGCCATAACCTTTGCCTTGTGGCGGACGATGTCTCCCTCGACAAGATAGATGACATCTTGGGCGATATTGGTGGCCAGGTCTGCTATGCGTTCCAGCTGGCTGGATACAGAGATGTAGTGCATGAATCTGGCGATCTTATGAGAGTCCTTCTTCATTTCCGCTATCACTACCGCATAATTATCGCGATTCATCTTATCTATCGAATCATCGTGCTGAAGCACTTCGCCGGCTAGCTTTGTGTCAGCATTGACGAGCGAATCGAGGCTTTTCTTGACCATTGCTTGGACTGAATCGCCCATAGAGGCAAGGTTGAAAGGCGGCGCGATGCTCTTCTTGCTAGACAGGTAAAGAGCCCTCTCGGCGATATTGACCGCCAAATCACCCATCCTCTCCAGATCATTGTTTATCTTCATTGCCGCAACGATGAGGCGCAGGTCTTGGGCAACCGGCTGATGTAGCGACAGAATCTTCAGGCACTCCTCCTCAAGCAGGACCTCCATTTCATCTATGGCCGCATCCCCCTCAATCACCTTGTGAGCGGCTTCCGCATCCATCTCATCGATGGAGATGACAGCGAATCTGATGGCCTGCTCGACCAGTGCGCCGACCTCCAGCAGCCTGCATTTCAATCGCTCGATTTCTCGTTGAAGCCTAAGTGTCATGTTGCACCTCCCTATCCGAACCTGCCGGTTATGTAATCGTTCGTCATTTTGTCAGTTGGATTTGTAAACAATTTCCTAGTCCGGCCAAACTCGATCAGCTTGCCCTTGTATAGAAACGCGGTGTAATCCGAGACCCTGGCCGCCTGCTGCATATTATGCGTAACAATCACGATGGTGTATTCTTTTCTCAGGTCCCTGATGAGGTCCTCGATTCTCGACGTGGCAGTCGGATCGAGCGCCGAGGCAGGCTCATCCATCAGGAGTATCTCGGGGCCGACGGCGAGCGCTCTGGCTATGCAGAGCCGCTGCTGTTGCCCCCCGGACAGGTCAAATGCGCTGGCGCCCAGTCTGTCGCTCACTTCTTTCCACAGCCAAGCGCCTCTGAGGCTTTTCTCCACGATGTCTCTCAACTTCCTTTTATCTCGGACACCATGAACCCGGGGCCCATAGGCGACATTGTCGTAGATCGACTTTGGGAATGGATTCGATCTCTGGAAAACCATCCCCACCTTGCGCCTCAGCGCAACCACGTCGCAATCCTGGTCGAGAATATCCTCGCCATCGATGAGCACCGTGCCGGAAGCACGTGCGCCCTCGATCTCATCGTTCATGCGATTGAGGGTCCTCAGGAACGTGGATTTGCCACATCCGGACGGCCCGATGATAGCGGTTACTTTCCTGGGCGGGATATCCATCGATATGGAGAAGAGGACTTGGCTGTCACCGTAGAAGAAGTCGAGGTTTCGAGCTCTTATTTTCACTCCCCGTGGGGCTAGCTCAGATTCGACTTCACCAGCGGAGTTTTTTTCTAGAACGGTTCCTGAGCACAGCTGCGACAAGATTCACTCCTAGTACGAGCGCAACCAGAACAAACGCTGTTCCGTATTGCATGGGTTTGGCCGTCTCGGCATCTGGATACTGTGTTGCAATAACGAAAAGGTGATATGGCAGCGCCATCACCTGATCAAAGATTGAGTGCGGCAGCCTGGGAAGGAAAAAGGCGACCGCGGTGAACAGAAGAGGCGCGGTCTCTCCAGCCGCCCTGCCTATGCTCAGGATTGAGCCCGTGAGAATCCCGGAAAAGGAGAGCGGCAGGACAATATGCCAGATTGTCTGCCACTTAGTGGCGCCGAGCGCGAGGCTTGCCTGACGCAACGATTGAGGGACGGCTTTGAGCGCCTCTTCTGTCGATACCATGATGATCGGCAGTATCATCGAGGCAAGGGTGAGGCATCCGGCTGCGAGGGATGTCCCAAAACCAAACAACACGACGAAGACGCCCAGGCCAAACAGACCGAACACGATAGATGGGACGCCCGCCAACGTTATGATTCCGACGCGGATCGCCCTTTCCAGCCTATTATTCTTCGCGTATTCCGCAAGGTAGATCGCGCCCCCGACGCCAATGGGAAATGCCACGAGCATTGCTCCAGCGACGAGGTATATTGTCCCAACCATTGGAGCGAGTATCCCGCCAGCCACACCACCTTGCTTGGGTGACTCGGTCAAGAAGCTCCAGGATATTGAGCCTATCCCTTTCACGACTATGTCGAGAACTACATAGCCCACTGCGGCTACAACTAGGTAAGTTATGCCGCGCATAACGTGAAAAGAGGGGTTCCTGAGCGCTCGGCTCTTACTGCTTTTCACTGCGTGAGTTGGCTCTTCCTGAGAGCCCATTGAGCAATCCAGTTTATCGCTATTGTGATGATGAGCAGGATGAGGCTTATGAGAAACAAGACATGATAGTGGACGCCTCCAAAGGCCACTTCGCCCATTTCCGCCGCAATGGTCGCCGTCATTGTTCTCACGGGCTCAAAGAGCGATTCGGGCATCTTTACCGCATTACCGGTCACCATCAAAACCGCCATCGTCTCACCTATGACCCGGCCAATCCCCATCAACGAGGCAGCGACCAGGCCAGAGCGCGCCGCAGGGACAATTGTCCTGAAAACTGTCTGCGCCTGCGAGGCGCCGAGGGCCAATGAGGCTTCAATGTAATTGTTTGGCACGCTTCTCAACGCATCCTCCGCAATCGTTATGATTGTGGGCAGCGCCATAAAAGCCAGCAGAAGCGAGCCAGTCAGTGCGCAAAGTCCGCTTTCAAGCCCGAACACCCTCTTGACCAGGGGAGCCATTACCATTAGCCCGAAGAACCCAAGCACCACCGACGGTATCCCCGCGAGAACCCCGACGCTCGGCTTGAGTCTCTCTCGTTCCACCGGACGGGCCACGTGCGAGATATACACGGCTGCTCCCAGACCCAGCGGCACCGCGATCAGCCCGGCCACCATCGTAACAAACAGAGAAGACAGAATGAGCGGAGCTAGCCCGAACTGTTCCTGAACGAACGAGATCGGACGCCAAACAGTGCTCAGGAAGGAGGAGAGAGAAACCTCCCACAAGGCCGGAAGCCCCTCTCTCACAAGCGAAACTAAAATCGCTCCAACTAACAGCACCGAGGTCGAGGCGCACACCAGGAGGATCAGTCGAACCCACCAGTCTGCGCCTTGCGTATTGATCTTCATTTTGTCTTGAGGGGGACGAACTTCATCTTCTCAACTATCTTCTGGCCCTCATGGCTCTTCACGAAGCGAAGGAAGGCCCTCGTTGCACCAGTTGGCTCGCCGTTCGTGTACATGAAAAGCGGCCTGGCAATGGGATATGCTCCGCTCGACACGCTAGCGGCTGACGGCGCAATTGGACGTGCAGAATCAGTCTTCTTCACTTTTATCATCTTCACGTCAGAGCTGAGCGCATATCCCAGCCCGACATAACCAATAGCCCAGCGGTCCTGCGTCACCGAATTGGCAATGGCAGCGTTAGACGGGAGCATCCTTGCTTTGTCGGTGTAGTCGTCCTTCATCAAAACGTGCTTCTGGAAATACAGATACGTGCCCGAAGACGTGTCCCGCGTCAGCACGATTATCCTCTTGCTCGGACCGCCGACCTGTCTCCAGTTAGTGTAGCTGCCGTTGAATATCTTCCGAATCTGCGAAAGCGTCAGCTCGCTCACCGGATTGTGCTTGTTGACCACCACCGAAATGCCATCGTAGGCAATGATATGCTCAACAGGCGTGATCCCCAGCCGTGCGGCCCTGTCCTTCTCCGATTGCTTCCAGCGCCTCGAGCAGTTAGCGATGTCGCAAGTGCCATTCAACATGGCAGCCACTCCCGTTCCTGAACCTCCGCCGGTCACCGAAATGGAAGCACCCGGATGCCGCTTCATGTATTCCTCCGCCCAAGCACTCGCCAGATTCACGATTGTGTCAGAACCCTTCAGGACCACCCGCTGGACCTCCCGACAGAAGGCCGGGTGCCAGAGCTGGGTCGCAATCAGCAACAGCGCAAGCGCCACCAATGTTGCCAGTGTTCCGAACCCAGTGAAGACTCTGCGTTTGGCTCGCATAGCTCTCTCTCCTTTCAGTTTTTAGTTAGCCTTGCCAAACGTGCAGACCCACAATCGGGCCTGCTCAATTCCAAAAGCACAATGAGACCTGTGGTTGAAGGGCGCATAACGCCTGCGCAAAGATTTCGCTAAGCCGAAAGATTTGGAGTGTTTATTCTGCTGGCAGACTGATTGTAAACGTGGACCCCTTGCCGGGCTGGCTCTCCACAGAGACAGTCCCGCCATGTGAGGTAACGATGTGCTTGACGATCGAGAGGCCCAGGCCCGTTCCGCCAAGTTTCCTCGACCGAGCCTTGTCAACGCGGTAAAATCGCTCGAAGATGCGTTTCTGATGGCGCTTGTGTATGCCAATACCGTCATCTATCACGCTCAGAACCACTTTGTCGCCTTTGCGCCGGACCTCGAGCGTGATGTGCCCACCCTTGCCTGTGTATTTCACAGCGTTATCCACCAGGTTTGCGATGGCGTGCTCAAGCAGCGACTCGTTGGCCTTGACGTTGACCGGGCCTTCTCTGGTATCCAGGCGAACCTCTATTCCCTTCTTCGAGGCAACGTCCGTGAAACTGGACAAGACGTGCCCGGCAACCGCCACGATGTCAACCAATGCGGTGTTGTCCACATCCTGTTTCGCTTCAAGGGCTGAAAGTTGCAAGAGGTCATCGACTATTGAGTTCATGCGGTCTGCATGGTCCTTGACCGTTGCGAGAAACTCCGGCAACCGCTTGGTGTCATGCAAGGCGCCATCAAGTAGCGTCTCGACATAGCCCTTAATCAGGGTTATCGGCGTCTTCAGCTCGTGCGATACATTGGCGACGAAGCTCCTCCTCACCTCCTCAAGTTCCCGCATTTTCGTCACATCGCGCACAACTACGAGAGTGCCTATCCTTGCGCCGTCGCTTCCCGTGAAAGGAACCGCATGGAGGCTCAATACCCGGCGCCCTGCCTCGTGAAGAACCAGTTCGGTCGTCATCAGGTCCGCCGCGGCCTGGGCATCCTTAATGAACTCGGCAAGTCCTGCGCTGCGAACTGTCTCCACGAGCATCTTTCCTTCAAGTGTCTTTCCCTTGACCCCCAGCATCTCCTTGAACGCATCGTTTACCTGCAACACCTTGCCGCTTGCATGGACAGTGATAAGGCCCTCCTTCATGCTGGCCAGAATCGCATCACGCTCGTTACGCTCAGCGGCCAGCGCATCAATGTTCGCCTGTAGCCTTGCAGCCATTTCGTTGAATGTTCTGGCCAATGTCCCGATCTCATCATTGCTCGAGACATCCACTCTCACGTCCGATTCTCCTCTGCCAAATCTCCTGGCCGCTCTACCCAGCTCCTCAAGAGGTCTGACTATTGCCCGAGCTATGAGGCCGCCTACAACCAGCGCTAGCGCTGCCGCAATCGCCGCACCCACAACGAGCGCTGTGTAAATGCGGTACAAATGGCCGGTTACCTTGTCCTCCGGAACCGCAACACGCACCACCCCAATCGCCCTATCGGTAGAAAGCACCGGTATCGCCACGTAGAGCATCATTTTTCTGAGCGTCTTGCTAAACCTGATGCTCCTGCCAAAACCAGTCTCAAGCGCACTCACAACCTCGGGACGAGAGCCGTGATTGTCCATCTTTGCGGGGTCGGCAAAAGAATCTCCCCAAACCACGCCGCCGCGGTCTATGATTGTGATGCGAGCCGCGGCAGCCTTGCCCAACTTCTTGCAGAGCGAATCGCATTCTTCTGCCCTCGCCTCGTTTGGGATCAGGAGAAACCTCTCGCGAACTAGCTGCGCGCGGACCCTCATGTCGGACGAGAGCTCTTTCAGGAAGTTCTTTTTCAGCGAGACCCCTGCATATATGGCTGCCGCGCTCACACAAATTACGATGACAGCCACGTATGAGACGTAGAGCGTGCTAGCCAGACGTTTCATCTTCGCCCGAGCGATACCTGAACTTGTATCCCACGCCCCGCACAGTCTCTATACATGACCCGTAAGCTCCGAGCTTCTTGCGAAGGGCAGCGATGTGAACGTCAACCGTTCTGTCTATCACGATCACGTCCTCACCGCGAACAGCATCTACGATTTTGTAGCGGTCGTACACCCTACCCCGTCCGCGCATCAGAAACTCGAGTATCTTGAACTCAGTTACCGTCAGCTCCAAGACCTTCCCACCCGCCGTGACCTCGAACCGCTCGGTGTCAAGAGAAAGCCCCCCGGCTTTGAGTATCCTGCCAGGCGAGTCCATCGTTGCTTCCTTCCTACGGAGAACAGCTCTCACCCGGGAGACCAGAACCCTGGGACTAAAAGGTTTTGTAACGTAGTCATCCGCCCCAAGCTCCAGCCCAAGCACAATGTCCGCCTCCTCTGTCCTTGCGGTCAGCATGATTATCGGTATCCCGGCGGTGGCCTCGGAGGCCTTGAGCTGCCTGCAGACATCGACGCCGTCAATACCGGGAAGCATCAGGTCCAGAATGATCAGATCAGGCTGGTCGCTCCTAGCTCTGGAAAGGGCCGCTTGACCATCGAATGCTTGCAGGACGGCATAGCCCGCCCGGGTTAGGTTATAGTCAATGAGCTCGACTATATCCCTCTCGTCATCCACGACCAAGATGGTCTTCTTGCTCATAACTGTATCAACCTAACAAAGCAATCATGCGGCTTCAAGTCAGGCGAGTGGTGCGTCGGACATCCGTTTGATCAGAACTTGACCTTCAGGTCTGCCTGAATGGTGTAGTGGTCATGGCTCTCCTGACCCTTGAGAAGGTTGTTGGGTTGAGTCCAAAATCCTGTGAGGTGCAAAGATGCTTTCTTGAATGGCTGGTAGCCCACGCTCAACTTGTGGCCTTTCCGGTTGGCGTGCCCAAAGTCCGAATCACAGAAGTCACCCGGCACCGCGTTTGCCTCGATGTAGGCATACTTATAGTTGACCTCCCAGTCGTGCTTCTTCTTGCACTTGCCAACCTTCAAATGGGCCGCCATCGCAGTATCTTTGCCCTCAAACTCCGACTCGCCCCTGGCATCTTCGGCTGTATTCACCGCGTAGTCCACGACCACCTTGATAGGTATGTCCGCTACCTTTGTGCCCAGCTGCGCCACAACGTCAAAAACGTCAAAGTCACCTGCCGCAAGCACACCATCGTCGCCAACTGCATTCCCGTGGGAACCCCTGTAATTCCGCTCAAACTCGTCGAAGTCATAATACGTCGCCGCCAAGTTGACAGAAAACAAAGCCACCTTGAGCTTCATCCCAACCTGACCGGCGAGCACGCCCGAATCATGGTCCGTGTCCATCTTGTTCTCATCCAGAAACATCTCTCCCAAAGTAATGAAGGGCCGAAACGCGCCATTCTCCAGCTCGAAGCTCTGATACAGACCGTCCATATTGACGTCTGAATCCCAGATGATGTCCGTATGAACAAATGGATTCTTCACCTTTCCACCAGCCAGCGTAACTCCGGGCAAGACAGGCGGCGAATACTCGACGTAGGCAAGGTCAATCCATACTGGTTTTTTACTGAAGTTGCCCTCCAATGTCTGGTTCGTTGAAGTCGGATCATCGCTGGAACCCGAGGCAAGCCTAAAGCCAACCGTCAAACCATCATCCTTGTATCTTTTCGTGAAGCCGAATCTGACGCGGATTCTGCCCCTATGCCTGTCATTGTCCTGTTCACGGTCGTCAGAATCCGTGTATTCCCACCATTCGCCCTGGTAGCGAAGCCGGAAATCAGCCTTGAAATGCAGACCCTTGAGCCATCCAAGGCCACTATCCTTGAACCACTGCTCCACGACATTTGTCTCAGTTCCGGCAGCCAGCGAGAGACCAGAAAGCACTGCTGTCTGCCCAATCAGTAACGCCACTGCAAGAACGATACATTTGCTTCTTGACATAGAATACTCCTTCTTTTCAATACCACGTTTCTCCCAAACTAAATCAACTAA
The DNA here is from genome assembly GCA_003647755.1 of Candidatus Coatesiibacteriota bacterium. Classification (GTDB taxonomy): domain Bacteria; phylum B130-G9; class B130-G9; order B130-G9; family B130-G9; genus B130-G9. Next base: position 434 of record QMNL01000025.1, on the reverse strand, counting down.
CCTCGCATACTGTCCCTCTTCGCTAATCCCTCCTTTCTCTTTCACAAGTTCCCGTCAAACCGCTTGCCCGCCCCGCCAAGCGCAAACTGATAGAACTTATAATCAGGTTTTGTGAGGTAGGTATTTGGAGGACGTGAAAATATGATAAACTTAAAACTGTCCTGTCCGGCTGTGATATGCCGCTGTGTAGAAGGCTGCCCAATCACGGGGAGCAAGGCCAAGACCCAACATTACTGAAGGGTCAGACCCCTCAGGCCCCAATAATCAGATTGACGGCAAGGCAGACGCTGGGACGAACACGCTTTGCCGCTGCGTGGAGGCTTTGGGTTCGGCAGGCATCCGTCTGTAAGTTACACCCGTTGGCTAACTTTGGAGTGCGGCGGCTTGACGCCGCTTTCATTTCCGGTGGCTTGACACCGCGCTCGAATAAACAG
>QMNL01000024.1 GCA_003647755.1 Candidatus Coatesiibacteriota bacterium | reverse complement strand
GACTGGCGGGAGCTGCTGGGTGAATAGTCGCGACCTGATGTGGGGCAATTGGGTGGTGGGCCGGCGGTCCCCATTGCGTTGCATCTGGGGTTATCCATGTTACGGCCCTTGCGGGGATTCGCAGATTCCGAGCAGTGGTCAGCTCTCCCAAAACGAAGATGCCGGCAGCGGACTATTCCTCAGTAGAATGGGGCAACCGCTGCTTTTGCGAGTTAAGGCTTGACGTTTGAGCAAGGTTAAACTATAACTCCCGAAGAGAGTTAAGGACAGTATTGGTAAGCTCCACTGAACAGTAAGGGGCTTTGGGGCAAGTGACATCTGTTCTGGATAGAACACAGGAGGCAATGCGCAGCTCGGATGCTGCCAGGGCGGTTTCCGAGATAGAGGCTTATGTCTCGTCAGGGGACGCAGGCGTGGCCGTGGTCTGCCAGGCCGTCCTGCTTGTGCTATCAGGGTGTGCTGACCGGCCCTTGTGCGAGCGGCTTGCGAAAGCGCTGTTGAGGCTCGAGCCCAACACGAAAGATGCGTATCTGTTATCTCTTGTTACTTCGCTGTGCAATGGCGAGGAGCACGGTCGAGTGGCTGTTGATGTGCAGCGGTTCAGGGACCTAGCTGGGGCGTCCTCGGGGCCTCGCCCGGCCATCCTGCTTGTGTGGCACGCAATGGAGCTCTTCAATCGTGGCAAGCCAGATGAGGCAATTGAGGTTCTGTCGGACCTTTACGCTTCGTCAGGCAATTTGTGGGTGCGAGACCTCCTGATGAAATCCTATCTGAGAATGGCCTACAATCAGATCGCCAAGGAGGAGTATGAGCAGGCGGCCGACGTCTTGAGGCAGTCGCTGCAGGTTGACAGCTACAACGTCTATGCCCTGCACTCGCTCGCCATTCTGGAGACTCAGAAGACGTCGCTGAGCTCGTTGGTGGAAATCGAGAAGAGCTGGAGCCGGCTAGTGGAGATATGGACAGCTCTGGATAAGGCGTATCCGAACGGTACATACAAAGATTACCTGGCCGCAAAATACATGTACTTTGCTGCGAGATTCTTAAAGGCTGGCATCTGGGCGAAAGCAAAAGAGGAGCTCGCCAACCTTGTCAACATTAACCCAGACAATAAGCTTGGCAAAGAGATTCTTGAAATAATATCTGGCTGAGGTTTTCCTTTGTTTACTTTAGAGATCGATCCTTATGAAGTGCTAGGCGTTAGGCACGACGCCGATGTTGTAGATATCCGGCGGGCGAGGCGGGAGTTGATACTGCGGTTTCCCAATGAGCTATTTCCGGAGAAGGCGCAGGAGATCAACGAGGCCTTCCAGCTGTTGATGAACAAGGAGAAGCGTCGGCTGGTAGATGCTTTTCTCATGTCCAAAGCTGGCTGCGCTCTTCGTGTCCAGAAAAGTTTTCTTTCAGAGAAGGTATTGGACAAGCTGTTCAACTACCCGGGGCGATCAGAGGTTTTCGAGCTGTTCAAGCTCGATCAGCCGATTGAGGTTGGCAGAGATAGCCTCATCCAATCGCTTCTTACCCTTCTACCGCGGGTCCCAGAATCGCAATGAACAGTTCCGAACTGAGGGCGGTGTGCAAGGTGCTGGGCAGTGCTGATTTCTGGGGCGAGCGAGGGGCCCAAGCGCCGGCTCAAAGTGGTGAAGCCAATGCCGCCTGGGATGAGGCGAAGCGGATGGTTGAGGCGTGCCTCAAGTTTGTTTTTCTCGACCATGAAAGGTTCTCAACGGCGACGGAGTTCAGGAGCAGGATGGAGAAGCTCTCCGAGAAGCTTGGCAGGATTAACGAGTGCAGAAGGCAGTTGTCGAGAAAAAGAGATGAGCAGACTGAAGTTCGCCGAGCACTGGCTTCACTTGCGAGATACGGTTGGATTGACTCAGCTCAGCAAGAACCTGATGAAACCGAGGGTCAAGTCTTGGAATTGATGTCCCTGAATGTGGGGCGTAAGTTGCGGTTTCTGCTGGAATCAGCGATCGCGCTCGAGGAGCCGGCCATGGCGCTTCGTGTTTCGTCGCTTTGGGCGTTTGGCAGCCGCAGGCAGTCGAGAAGGCTGGCTAGGGAGCATGGCTTCGAGGTTGGTCAGGTTCGACACTGGGCAGGTCTGCTGAAGGACTTCGTTGGCGCTGTTTCTGAGGATGACGGTGCGGCGGGCGAGGAGCACGGCGGCAGTGCGAGCTTCTCTGTCATTGGTTTTGAGGATTTCGCAAATGTTGATGCGAGGCTGGAAGAGCAACTTGTAGCAGATGAGGAGTCGCTTGCGAGGCTGAATGGGGCCCTCGAAGAGAGCAGGCTGAAGCTCAGGGGGGAGTTGGTGGGGCTGCTCATCCGCCGCCGGTTGTCGCCGGACGTGATTGGGGATGCGGCCATGTCCCCATGGGGCCTGGAGGTGCAGGTGCTACGGGAGGCGTTGTGGCGCCCCCTCGTGCCGGAAGAGCAGATACCGGAAGCCGACACGGCGGTTGAGGTCTCGGCCAAGCTGGTTGCGTCGATCCTATCAGAGAACGGTCTGGCCCTGCGGTCTCCTGGTTTGAGTTTTTTGGGTGGTCGCTTGGCGGGGGGCAACCTGGACCGAAGCGAGTTTCTGTCCCTTCGAGAGAGTGAGCTGCAGGACTTTCTTAAAGAGACAGTCTCGGAGCTAGCGGGCAGCCCCCGCTTCGATTCTCTTCCTGCAGTTGAGAGGGACGCCACGGATGTTCGGGCAGAGATGGACATCGCGCGCAGAACGGCCATGGAGATAATCAAGCTTCGCTCATTCATCAAGGCGTCGTTGGAGGTTGAGGTCAGGGAGGTTTCAGAGGTAGTTAAACGGCTGAAGTCCTCGATAGTTGAGGGGCTTCGACCGTCTAGTGCGGCTGATAAGGATGTCAAAGAGCTTCAGGCCGTTGTTGGCTCACTGAGGCGAGATATCGCGAGGCTTGGAAAGAATGTTCAGGATGAGATGTCTCGAGCTGTCAGGTCAGAAATGATAAAAGATTTTCTCTTTGTGATTGACGATCTTTCTCGTATTATGAAACATGCTAAGAATGGCACTACCCGTGGGTTTCACGAAGGACTTGAGATGGTGGTCTCAAGGTTGGAAAGGGCGTTTACGAGGTATGATATTCGTCGCATTAAAGCGGTAGGAGAGATGTTTGATCCGTCCGTGCATGATTGTGCGGGCGTCAAGAAAGTTGCTGGCTGCAAGGATGGCGTTGTTTTGGAGGAAGTGTTGAGTGGCTTTACGATTGGCGACAAGGTGCTGCGGCCGGCGAAAGTTATCGTTTGTGGATAGTCAAGAACAAGTGAATGGGGGTCCCCCATGGGATTCATAGTAGGAATAGACTTAGGCACAACCAACTCGGCGGTAGCCATCATTGACAACGGATCCCCTCGGATAATCCCAAACAGAGACGGTATGCCAGTTACCCCATCAGTGGTTGGGCTGTTTGAGAAGGATGGCAAGACGAGGCTCGTCGTGGGCGAGCAGGCCAAGAGGCAGCTTGTGGTCCACCCAGAACGAACTGTCGCGGAGATCAAGCGTTCAATGGGGACGGACTACCGCGTGAGCCTTTTGGACCGGGAATACACGCCCCAGGAGATCTCCGCTGCGATTCTGAAAAGCCTCAAGGAGGACGTTGAGCTGTTCCTGGGCGAGTCGGTAACTGACGCCGTCATCACCGTGCCGGCCTACTTCCAGGATGCGCAGCGGCAGGCGACAAAGGACGCCGGCGAGATAGCAGGACTTAACGTGCGGCGGATAATAAACGAACCCACAGCCGCCGCGCTCGCCTACGGTGTTGACCGGCGCACCGACCAGATGCTCTTGGTTTACGACCTCGGTGGCGGAACGTTCGACGTGTCGATAATCGAGGTGAATCCGGGGATAATGGAAGTAATCGCCACAACAGGTGATTCGCATCTCGGGGGGACAGATTTTGACCGCCGGATTGTAAACTGGGTCCTTGAGTGGTTCGAGGAGGAGCACGGGATCGACTTGCGCAAGGACCCCGTCGCCATGCAGCAACTCAAGCAGGCATCTGAGCAGGCCAAGATAGAGCTGTCATCGAATATGAAGGCCGTCATCAGTATCCCCGCGATAGCCAGCAAGGGCGACGAGGTCATAAACTTGTCCAGGGAGATCACCCGGTCAACGTTCGAGGATCTGATCAAGGATTACCTGGACCGGACGATAGATTTCACCAACCAGGCCTTGGAGGACTCTGAGCTTACACATCAGGAGATAAGTCAGGTTCTCTTGGTTGGAGGCTCGACCAAGATTCCGCTTGTCAGACAGATGATCAGGAGTCGTATGAAGAAAGAGCCCTCGACGAACATCAATCCTGACGAGTGCGTGGCGTTGGGTGCAGCGGTTCAGGCGGGGCTAATCACGGGCCAGGTCAAGGAGCTGGTGCTCTCCGATATCCTTTCACATTCGCTCGGGACGGAGACGATCGGCGACACATTCGACATGCTTATCGCCAAGCACTCGTTCATCCCGACGAGCGTGAGCCAGGATTACACGACGGTAGTGGAGAATCAGTCAAGGGTGAGGATCAACGTCGTGGAGGGCGAGAGCAAAGTGGCGTCTGAGAACGTCAGGCTGGGCACGTTCATCCTCGATGGCATCCCTCCTGGTCCACCCGGCTCGCAGACGATTCGCGTGAAGTTCGACATCGACAATAACGGGATACTGACCGTTACCGCAACGAACCTTGAGACAGGCAAGGCCAACCAGATCACCATTGAGGCATCTAAGACAAGGCTCTCGGACGAGGAGATCGTCCGGGCCAAGGACAACTTGGAGGAGCTGACCGAGGAGGCCGGCTCCCATAAGGAAGCTCTGCCTGACACCTACCGGGAGGCCATGGCGCTCATTACGCGTGCCGAGGGGATGGAGTTCAGGGTAAACGACATGGAGGTGAAGAGGCTTCGGGAACTCATACAGGAACTTGAGCTCGCCATAAGTCTCGACAAACCAAACGATGTGCTTGAGAAGAGCGACGAGCTTTCGGAGCTACTCTTCGACCTTGAGGACGCCTACGGCCAGGTTGACGAGCCAGAGGACGAGGCCGCTGACGAGGATGAGCTAACCGACTGATGTCTCGCCCTTCTGCTGCAATCCCACTGCACGGTTACATCATTGCCCAATCGACAATAAGTCCTAATGCGCTGCCCTAACTGCAAACGTAAACTCGACACTTCGCCTCGCGTGTGCCCGCACTGCGGCACAGATATTAGGATTGCCAAGTCGCTCCTTAGCAGCTATGCCAAACATTTGGCAGACGGCATTAACGCGATTCTGAGCCAAGACCTTGACCATGCCGAGGTCAGTTTGCGCAGGGCGATCAGGCTTGTTGACGGCATCGCCGACGCGCACTTCTTCCTCGGCATCACACTTGGACTGTCCCACCGTGTCAACGAGGCGATTCAACAGCTCAGGAAAGTCCCCGAAGAACACAGATTGGGAGGCGAAGCACGTCGCATTATGGAGAAGATGACGACGTTGGTTGAGCTTCCCTTAGAACTGTGCATGCCGGACGAGAGAGATAGGGAGGCGGCCGCCACGCATCTAAAGCGGATGTCCGAAGGCCTCGAGAGAATGTCTCACCTCGAGCAGGAGCTATCACTCAGGATGCTATCCTCGCAGGACGCCCGGCTGTCTGACCTGGCATCGCTTGCGGATGGACTGGCCAGCCTCAGAAAGAAGCCTCGGTTGACGCATGCCTGACGGTCCCTCCAAGAAGCCCCAAATAGAGGGCATAGACCTTCTCACCAAAGCATTCGACTCGTTCAGCAACGCCTCAGATTCCATGAAACGAGCCTACGAGTCGCTTCAGCAGCAAGTAAGGGAGCTCAACCTCGAGGTCAAACTCAAGAACGCCCAGCTGAAGGAGAATCTTGCCGAGCTCGAATCTGTTAAGAACTACCTTAATAACGTGCTCCAGAGCATCCAGAACGGGGTGGTGTCGGTTGACCTCGAAGGAAGGATCACGACCTTCAACAAAGCTGCCTCTACTATACTAGCCCTTCCGCCAAACGAGGCACTCAAGCTTCGATACTGGGAGCTACTGGGGGAGGATTTCGACCTGGCAGACTCGGACGGCAAAGTGTGCGAGCTAAGGTCTCGGTCCGGAGAGAAACTCTCTCTATCTTTCAGTATCTCGCCCATGGTTGAGCTCGATGGCAAGGTCGTCGGCCAGGTCATTTCGTTTTCGGATGTTACGCGCCTCAAGGAGCTCGAAAGCCAGCTGCGAAGGAACGCAAGGCTCGCCGCGATGGGTGAGATGTCAGCGAACTTGGCCCACGAGATACGTAATCCGCTTGGGAGCATCAAGCTGTTCGCCTCGATTTTGGAGCGGAACCTCGAGAAGAACGGCGGCGACAAGAAGTTGGCCACTCACATCATGGAGACAGTCGATACGCTCGATGCCTCGATTACGAACATGCTGATATACGCCCGCTCGCCGGACGCAGACTTCGCAAGGGTGCACATCGACGATGTTATCCGGGAGGCCATAGAGTCCGCCAACTATGCGATCAACCAGAGCAACATCGAGGTAGCGACTGAGCTTTTGGCCGGGGACATAGAGGTTATGGGCGACCCGAGATTCTTGAAGCAGGCCTTTTCCAATATCATCCTGAACGGTGCGCAGGCCATGTCGGAGGGGGGGCGGCTGAGCGTCTCAACGCACCTGACAGACTCAGAACGTTTCAGCACGTATGGCCATACCGTCCTGTCTTCTAAGAAGCCTTATAGCAGCTATGTGGCCGTATCGATAGCTGACAGCGGCAAGGGCCTGATGGACAGTGAGATACTCAGGATATTTGAGCCTTTTTTCAGCACAAAGACAATGGGCACTGGACTGGGGCTTTCTATAGTCAAGCGCGTGGTGCAGAGGCATGATGGATGCCTCTTCGTCAAGGAATCGCCCGAAGGAGGGCTTAAGTTTACCATAGCGCTGCCTCTGCCCGCGCAAGACAATCCACATTAGCGAGCCACCATGCCGCCGAGAATCCTTGTAGCAGACGACGAGCCACAGATGAGAAGCGCACTTCGTGCTGCGCTTGAGAGCTCTGGATACGAGACGACGCTGGTCTCGGACGGTCGCAAGGCGCTTCAAGAGGCCGAGAAGCGCATCTATGACATGGTCATAACCGACATGAAGATGCCGGGGCTGGATGGACTTGCGCTGCTCGAGCGAATTCGGCAAGATAATCTCAGCCCCAATGTAGTGCTCATCACCGCCTATGGAACGATCGACGCGGCGGTATCAGCTATGAAGATGGGGGCCTTGGACTTCCTTCGCAAGCCCTTCGCGATGGCAGACCTCGAGGCGGTGCTTTCAAGGGCGTTCGAGGAGCCTTTCGCCGATGGGACTCCTGAAACACATCAGGTTTTCGCTTCCCGTCAGCAGGAGTTCCGCGAGATAGTAACGAGCAATCCGACTTTCAAGGAGATTCTGTATCTCGCAAAGCGAATCGCCCTCAGCGATCTGACCGTCCTGGTGACGGGTGAATCGGGAACCGGGAAGGAGCTTGTGGCGAGGCTGATCCACCAGGAGAGTCGCAGGGCACGAAATCCCTTTGTCGCCGTGAACTGCGCCGCCGTCCCGGACAATCTGCTTGAGAGTGAGCTTTTCGGTTATGAGAAAGGGGCGTTCACGGGGGCCAATTCGTCCAGGCAGGGCAAGTTCGAGCTGGCTGCCAGCGGCACGCTCCTTCTGGACGAGATCGGTGAGATGCCGCTCGCTTTGCAGGCGAAGCTTTTGAGAGTGCTGCAGGAGCGAGAGGTTGACCGCGTTGGGGGACGTTTCCCCATTCCGATCGACACGAGGGTGATAGTAACGACGAACTGCAATCTGGGAAAGAGGGTCGAGGAGGGCAAATTCCGCGAGGACCTGTTCTACCGGATAAACGTCATCCCGCTTGACCTTCCGCCGCTCCGGGAACGCAAGGAAGACATAATTACGCTCTCGCACTACTTCTGTGAGATGTACTGCCGCGAGATCGGCAAGCCAACCAAGTATCTGTCGGAGGAAGCGGCGGCTTTCGTGCTCGATTACGACTGGCCCGGCAACGTCCGCGAGCTGGAGAACGCTATCCAGCGGGGCGTTGCCCTCTCTACTAGCGATCGCATCGAGATATACGACCTCATCTGGGACGCGAGAAAGAAGCGAATACCCACAATAGGCGGTGTAGGACGGCCTGCCGAGACCGTCTCATCACCCAAACACAAGGTCGAAGTCGAGGTCGGCACATCGCTGGCCGAGATGGAGAAGAAACTGATACTCGCGACGCTAGAGCAGACCAACGGGAAAAGGGCAAAGGCGGCCGAAATGCTGGGCGTAACCGTGCGAACGTTGCGCAACAAATTGAAGCTTTACAGGGCAGAGAAAGACGCCCAGGACAGCAAAGATGAGTCGCAAAAAGACCACACATAAATCGGAAGCAGAACGCAGGCGGGAGTCGGCCCAAAAGAAGGCCAAGAGGCTCATAGCCTCGCAAGCGCATTCCGCGGTGAGAAAACCCGGGGCGGCCGGGGCCGCTCAGACACCGAGCTCGGTCTTTGCGCAGAATATGGAGCGTGTCAAGCGCAGCCGCAAGTGGCTCTTTGACCGCCTTTCCGAAACGCCCCAGACGCTCGGCCTCGAGGTCCGCCGGACTGAAAGCGGCAGGCCGACGCTCGCCGTCACCGCCAAGGACGGCAAGGTGACGCTGCTGCACTCCGAGCATGACCCGCTGGCCGAGGCGATAAAGCATGTCTCCACGGTCAAGCTCGAGGAGGCGCAGTATCTCATCATCCTCGGCTTCGGGCTTGGCTACCATGTCCTTGAAGCCATGAAGCGCGTCCCGCCCAGCTGCAAAGTCTTCATCATCGAGCAGAGCGCCGACATCTTCCGGGCCGCGATGCACGTCTTCGACCTGGGCCCCGTCATCTCGCGTCCGGATGTGAAGATATTCGTTGGAACCGATCTCCACGAGATAATGCCGGCCCTGCAGGACGACTTCAAGACGTTCAAGTACCACAACATAAAGATCGTTATCCATCCCCCGTCTGCGGCCCTGTTCCCGACCTACAAGCGGGTCCTGGATAACCTGAACAGGGTCCTCAGAATCGTCCAGATCAACGTCAACACCGTGCGGTTCTTCTCGCGGCTGTGGCTTAAGCACAACCTGCTTAACCTGCCCAGGATCGTCAGGAGCCCGGGCGTCAAAAGCCTCCACAAGCAGTTCCCCGGCAAACCGGCCATCCTTGTCTCAGCCGGCCCGTCTCTGGACAAGAACATCGACCAGCTGCGCAAGGCCGTGGGCAAAGCCATCATCCTCTCCGCCGATACGAGCCTCCGTCCGCTCCTTGCGCATGGCATAAGGCCTAACTTCGTGCAGGCCATCGACGCACAGCCCATCACCTATCGCCACTTCTCGGGCCTCGACCTGTCGGGCATTCACCTTGTTGGCGTCACGAGGCTCCCGCCAGAGGTCATCGATCTGTTCTCCGATCATGTTTTTCTTGGCAATGATCTGAACAACAAGGTCTGGAAATCGATTGAGCCATATTTCGAGCGACTCGGCACCCTGGGCTCAGGGTCCACGGTCGCCGTCTTGGGATTTGACCTTGCCAGAATGATGGGCTGCGATCCCATCATCTTCGTCGGGCAGGATTTCTCCTACGCATACGGCCGAGCTTACGCCGAGGGCACGATGGTCTCTAACGACATGCTCTCTGAGCTGTCGACTTTCAACACTATGGACACGCTGACCGAGGCCAGAAAAACCAAACAGCAGATCATCAGGACGAACGACATCGCCGGCAAGGAGTTGCTCTCGGATATGCACGGCCGACCGACAGAGATGTCCGATGGGATGCAGGGGTGGCTCACGTGGTTTACGCTGGAGATCAAGCGCACCAAGGTCAAGTGCATCAACGCCTCTGAGGCGGGTATCCTGACGGACGGCGTCGAGATCATGCCGCTTGGTGAGGCGATAATGAGACACTGCACAGAACCTGTGGACGTAACCAAGAGCTTGGCCACGAAGCTCGGTAAGGGGGCGAAACGGGATTTCAAGACCGTCGCTAGGAAACTCGCCTCAATTGAGCGGGAGCTCGAAAAGGTGCTAGCTCAGGCCGAGTCTCTCGCCTCAGACGGCGCTCCGGGCAGCGAAAATGAGCTTGGGCGCCTTCTTGCGCTGCGCGCCGAGGGCCAGGTCTGTGAGCCGGTTGTGCCTCTCATCGACTGGCACAAACAACGCAACCGGGGGAAAGCGGGCGACGATAGGGTCAAGGGCGAGGCGCAGGCAATGGCCTTTGCCTGCCAGTTCGCTATCGAGCATCTGAGGCAGGCCCAGGCTCTGTTCAACGGTTGAGGCGCTACCCTTGTCCGCAGACTACACAGATTGCAGCCGGAAGTGGATCGCCCGGCCAGTCCCCACGAACGGTCGAGCGGGCAAGATGGGGGACAGGCGGCGGGACCTGACATTTCTGGCGATTTAGGATGAGCTCTTACAGTAATCCGCAATAATCAGACTCACGCAAACGGTTCTAACCCTTTGGAGTGCGGCGGCTTGACGCCGCTTTCATTTGCGGTGGCTTGACACCGCCCTCCAATAGACAGCTTCATTTCTTTCCGAAAAGCGATTGCTGCACCGATGATTGACATAGAATCGCTGTCGCGTCAAGCCGCGACGAGAAAAAGCGGCGTCAAGCCGCCGCACTCCAAAGTCACCCAACGGGTGTAACTTACAGACCGATGCCTGCCGAGCTCATCGCCTCTGCGCAGCGACAAAGCGTGTTCATCCCACCATCTGCCTTGCCATTAACCTGATTATTGGGGTGATGCGCTTGACTTGACAGTTGGGCGGTT
>QMNL01000023.1 GCA_003647755.1 Candidatus Coatesiibacteriota bacterium | reverse complement strand
GCGCTCCAATAGACAGCTTCATCTCTTTCCGAAAGGCGATTGCTGTAGCGATGATTGACATAGGATCGATGTCGCGTCAAGCCGCGACGAGAAAAAGCGCCGTCAAGCCGCCGCACCCAAAGGGCTACAACCATGTGCGTCAATCTGATTATTGGGGCAGACCGATTCTGTTGTGTGTTGCCTCGTCCATTTGTGGTATCCTGAATGAGGAGAAATTATAGTCCCACTACTGGACGTGGCGAGGCAATCTCTGGACACGGCAACAAGGGAAGAGACGAAGATGACCGAAAGTGTTAAGAATAACCTGCAAAGCGTCAGGAACAGGATAGCGGCGGCGGCCAGGCGGGTCGGACGGTCGCCGGACGAGGTAACGCTGGTTGGCATCTCGAAGGTGCAACCGATAGAGAAGGTTCAGGCGGCGGTGGATGCTGGACTTATGCAGTTGGGCGAGAACCGGGTTCAAGAGGCGGCTGGCAAGATCCCGCACATCGCGGGCGACGTTCACTGGCGTCTGGTTGGCCACTTACAGCGTAATAAGGCGAAGAAGGCGGTCGAGCTTTTCGAGATGATCGAATCGATCGACAGCGAGCGCATCGCGCAGGAGGTCTCAAGGCGATGCGTGAATTTGGGTAAGAACATGGACATTCTCATCGAGGTCAATGTGGGTGCCGAGGATGCGAAGGCGGGCGTCGCTCCCTCGCAGCTCACCGGCCTGGCGAGGTTGTGTGCAAGCCTTCAGGGCATCACGCTCAAGGGCATAATGGTCATCCCTCCGTTCGATCCCGACCCCGAGAAGTCCAGGCCCTATTTTCGCGAGGCGCGGCGGATGTTCGAGGAGCTGAGGGATGCGAAGATCGATGGCGCCGACATCTGCCATCTGAGCATGGGCATGAGCAACGATTTCGAGGTTGCGGTCGAGGAAGGCGCGACCATTGTCCGCGTTGGGACGGCCATCTTCGGCCCCCGGGTGTAACAGTGTGTAAGTTTGCCGTTCGCGGTTACGTCTTCGAGAGGGCAGGACCGAGCATCCGCATACGGGCCCATCTGGCCCTGGGTGGACGGGCCGCGAGCCTGCGCCTTGCGGCCTGAGATGAGAAGACGAGGATATGAAGCGACATCTGCTTACGATAGTCGGCGTTGCGCTCCTTGCAGTGCTGGCACTTTCGGCTATGGGCTGCTTCGACTTTTTGGAGGAGATATGGGTCAACCCCGACAACTCGTGCCGACTCACCTGGAACATTGCGGTCTCCGAGGCCATTCTTGCCAATGACCCCCAGCTCTTAGAGAACATGCGCCGGATGCACTACATGGCTCAACGCCGGTTGAATGGTCTGCGTGGAGTGCGAAAGACGTTCCTTCAAGAATATAGCGACAGGGGTCTGCGACACTTCAGCTACGACATCGATCTGGACAGCGTCTTTTACGTAACCGAGGTGCACGAGGTCCTTGCCGAGCAGGCACCTCTCCATCGCCAGGGCGTCTCGCCAACGTTCGAGCGGCTGATGAATGGGGACTTACAGTTCACACAGGTCCTGGCAAGCGGGCGACCGCATTTTGCCTACACGGAGAACGCTCCCGCACCCTGGGACCACGACCTCTTTCAGGAGTACAACGAGACCCGCAATGCCGCCGAGGCCATAATCCCGGCCATCCTGGCCGACAAATACGTTACCGTGAGGCTTCATGCGCCCAAGATAGGCCTCACGAACGGCAGGCTCAACCGAAAACGCAACACGGTGGAGTGGAAGGTCTCGCTGGCACAGCTGGCAGCTGGCAACCCCGTGTTCGACAAGCTCCAAGCCCGTGTGGAGAAAACCTTGGGCTACCAGTTCTGGTTCGGAATAGTGCTCCCTCTCATCGTGCTGGCGTTCGCCATCCCGGCCCTTATCGTCGGCCGCAAGAAGGCCAAAGCCTAGCGCGAGGCGGCCCCTCTTCAGCGGGCATCTACCAAGAACGAAGGAGCAGGAACCAAGCGCCAAAGTCGCGCATCGGCCACGGTGAGCTCAAGCCCTCCACAAGAAGTCTCGTCGTGGAACTCCTAAATGAGCCATGCTCCCGTGTATTCGCGCTTGGGGTCAACTGTTAGTTAGGTATTCATGGATGGCGCGGGCGGCTCGCCGGCCATCACCCATCGCAAGAATCACCGTCGCCGCGCCTCGCACGATGTCCCCACCGGCATAGACGCGCTTGATGCTCGTAGCGGCCGTCTCAGGGTCGGCAATGATGTTGCCCCGCCTATTCGTCTCAAGTTCTGGGGTGAGCTTAGTCAACAGAGAGTTCGCCCCGTTGCCCAGCGCAGACACTACCACGTCCAGCTCGATGGCATATTCGGTGCCGGGGATAGGAATCGGCCTGTGTCTGCCCGAAGAATCTGGCTCACCGAGCCGCATCTTGATGACTTCCATTCCGACGACATTACCATGATCATCGCCGAGTATCCTCGTTGGCTCCCTCAAGAGGTGAAAGTCAATGCCCTCCTGGTATGCGTGCTCAATCTCCTCATCCCGCGCAGGCATCTCCTTCCTGCTCCTTCGATAAACCACATAGACGTCCTCCGCACCGAGCCGAAGCGCCGTCCTGGCCGAATCCATGGCAACGTTCCCGCCGCCTATCACGGCCACCCTCCGTCCCCTGATGATCGGTGTGTCATACTGCGGGAACAGATATGCCTTCATCAGGTTGCTACGCGTCAGGTACTCATTAGCGGAATAGACGCCCGCGAGGTTCTCGCCGGGGATACCCATAAAATACGGCAGCCCAGCACCAAGCCCGAGATACACGGCATCAAACTGGCCCAGCAGGTCCTTCACGGAGAGCATCGGGCCGATGACAGCGTCCGTCCTAAACTCCACCCCCATCTTCTCAAGCATCCCCACCTCTGCGTCCAGAATCTCCTTCGGCATCCTGAACTCCGGTATCCCATACCTCAGGACGCCGCCCAGCTGGTGCAGCGCCTCGAACACCGTTACGGCGTGCCCGTTACGAACACAGTCGGCCGCGACGGTTAATCCCGCCGGGCCACTGCCAACTACTGCTACTTTCTTGCCCGTCGGGGGCGCGAGCTCCGGAACCTCCATACCGCCCTCACGCCGCTCCCAATCGGCTATGAAACGCTCAAGGTTGCCGATCGCAACCGGGTCTCCCTTCTTGCCCAGCACGCAGCGCGCCTGACATTGTTCAGACTGCGGACAGACGCGGCCGCACACAGCCGGCAGCGTGTTGTCGTGCTTCAGCACGGTTATCGCCTTCCTGAAATCGCCGTCAGCGATTGCCTTGATGAACCCCGGAATATTGATTCCCACAGGGCATCCCGAAACGCACGGCCTGTTCTTGCACTGGAGACAGCGGCTCGCCTCCTCCATCGCCTGCTCAGGTGAGTATCCCAGAGGGACTTCCCTGTAGTTGCGCCTCCTGACCTCGGGCGGCTGCTCGGGCATAGGGACCATCTTGAGAACTGGTTTCCTGGGTCTCTTCGGCTGCTCGCTCATCGCCGCACCCCGGCATACGAATACTCAATAGAATCTCTTTCCTGCTTGAAATATGCCGCCCCACGCGCCGACAAAACGCCCCAGTCAACCTTGTGACCATCAAAAAAAGGACCATCAACGCACGCAAACTTCGTCTCTCCCCCCACGTCAAGCCGACAGCATCCGCACATCCCCGTCCCGTCAACCATTATCGGCGAAAGGCTCACGATCGTCTTGATCTGCTTATCCCGCGTCGCGTCCGAGACCGTCTTCGCCATGAATGTGCAGCCCATTGCCACCACTTCGTCTATCTGCTCCCCACGTTCCAGAAGCATCCTGATCGCCTCCGGCGCAAAGCCCTTCATCCCACGAGAGCCATCACCTGTCGCCACGATCAGCTCATCGCAGGCATCTTCGTTCTCCTTCTCCATATAGAGCAGATATGCTGTCCGCGCCTCGATGATCGAGATGACACGATTGCCGGCCTCTCTGAAAGCCCTCGCTGCCGGCACTATTGCACCGATCCCGTAACACCCGCCTGCACACACAACCGTCCCAACCTTGCCTGTCTCAAGCGGCACTCCCAGCGGCCCAACGACCGAGTAGATCGAATCGCCTTCCCTGCAATCGACCAGCTTGCGAGTTGACCGGCCTACCTCATTGAACACGAAGGTGATCGTTCCGTCCTCCTTGTTCCAGCCCGAAAGCGTGTAGGGAATCCGCTCCGAACGCTCGTCAACCATCACGATAACAAACTGCCCAGGCCTAGCTCTATGAACCACAAGAGGCGCCTCGACCGTTACCAGGTGCGTATTTGGCGCTATCTGATCCTTCTCGACAATCTTATACATCGCTATCCCTTAATCCTTTCAATCCTTACTGGAACATAATTGCGTCCCATAGGTACCACATCGATGCCAAGAAGGCTCAACAGCCGAGGATCGTTCGCCGGCCATCGCGAGACAGCAAGCCCATCTGGAACCGTCGCATCCAAACGGACAACGGCGCTCGCCCGGCCATGTTCTGCAACAACCTTTACGTCATCTCCATCCTTCAGCCCGAGCTCGTCACACGTTCGCCTCGAAAGCCGCACGCAGCCATCATCCAAGGAGGCAATCCCGCTAACGAGGTCGCCAATCCAGTGCCCATTGTAAAGATGCGCATTGTGCCGATTGACCAGGACCAAAGGCCATTCACCGGAGGGCCTCGCGACGGCGGATAACTCAAATGGAGCAAGAACGGCGGGCGGCCTTTTGCCCAGCGCAGCGCCTTTTGGGCCATCTACACTTAGATCACGCCTGATCGACTCCAAATCCTCCCAGCCAAAATCCGCGCCAAGCGCCTTGGCGAGCAGCGAAACAACCTCCCAGCCCGGTTTGGCCTGGCCAAGCGGCCGGACAGCTGGCTCGATTTCTCGCTTTCTGCCATCTATCGCCACGAAGCTCCCGCTCTTCTCCGTTATGAATGCTGAGGGCAGGACAACGTCAGCGTAAGGCGCATAAGAGCCCCGGTGGGCGTCGATCACGACGAGAAAATCAAGATTCGCAAGCAAATTCTCGCCATCTGTGCTGAGCTCCGGCACAAGGTCGCCAGCCATGACCAGCGCCCTGACTCGTTTTGACTGAATATCTTTAACTGTCTTCAGCCAATCAGCATCGAAATCATCCCTCGTATCCAGCGAGACCACCTCGCACCGACTTCCCCCTGCACCGAGCAAGAGCCGTAGATCATTAACCGCAGTGGAAAGCGGCTCGCCTGTGGCTTCAGAACCAACCTCCGGGCCTACCATGACGAGCACCTTCGGCGCGGATCTCAGAATTCCCGCGGCCCTCTTGAGCTCCCCAACATCAACAGCCCCCGCAGCACCCAAGTCACCTAAGCTGAGCTGAGAGGCCCATCCGGCAAACTCCTTGAAACCATCAAGCCCCTCATAGCGCTTTGTGTCCCCCGCGTCCAATAAGGATTTGACCAGCCCGGCCACCGACAACACATAACCACCGGGACGGGTCGCAATTTTCGCCGACGCAAACCTGTCCAAAAACACCGGGAGCGCATCGACTGTTAAAAGCTTCGCCCCTCTATCAGTGGCGCGCTTGACGTTGAGGCCCAAGATCGGGTGCGTCTCCGTCAGGTCGGCGCCGATCAGCAGGACACAGTCGCCATCCTGAAGCGAGGCGAGGCTCGCGTCGAAAAGGTCCCACTTCTGCGGCGGGGATAGCTGTGAGACGTTCTGGGTCTTAAGGGCCTGGCCAGCGAATCTGGACAAGGCGACGGCCTCCTCGAGCATGACCGATTTGGGGAACATCACGGCTATCTCAGCAGGCTTGAACTTGGCAAGACCCTCTGCTGCCGAAGCTACCGCCTCATCCCAGGAGGACTTGAGCAGGTTGTCGAACTTCCTCACGAGCGGCACCGAGACGCGCTTTTGGGTGTTGGTGAGCTCATGAATGCAGAATCTGCCCAAAACGCAGACTTGGCCAGAGTTGACGCTCTCGCCATCCGTCGCAGTTGATTTGACGACGCGTCCCTGCGCCACGCCCACCTGCACCGCGCATCCGACCGGGCACAACGCACAAGTTGAGCGGACCATCTTCTCCGGCTGCGGCTCCCATTTGCTCGTTCGGTCAGAGAGAGCGCCCGTGGGGCACACATCAACGCAGGCACCACAGAACTGGCAGCCCATATCGAGGTGCAGCTTCTCAAACGCCGTCGTAACACGTGTCTTGCGCCCACGATTCGCGAAAGCAATCGTTCCGGCGCCTCGCACCTCCTGACAGACCCGCACACATCTGCCACATAAAACACAGAGGTTATAGTCCCTGTCAAAGAACGGGTCCAGCCGCTCAACGGGCAGAGACTTATGCATTGGCTCAAACCTGATCTCTGAGAGGCCCACCTTCTCCACCAGCTCCCGCAGCTCGCAGTCGTCCCGCTTGGGGCAGAACATGCAGCCAGTTACGACTCCAGATTTGCCTGTGTGGCCTCTGAAGTCCTCGCATTCCTGCTTCCGCTCGCAGACGAGGCACCCGCTGGGGTGCTCCGACAGAATGAGCTCCAGCACTGCACGTCTAAGCTGCTGAACGCGGAGCGTGTTTGTCCTAACGACCATCCCGTCCTTAGCGGGAGTGCTGCATGATGCGGGGAACCCTCGCATGCCCTCTATCTCAACAATGCAGAGCCGGCACGCACCGTAGGGAGATAAGCCATCCTGATGACAGAGCGTCGGAATCTCGATACCAACGGACCTTATCGCCGAAAGCACCATAGCGCCTTCTTCAACCTCTACCTCAATACCGTCAATCGTCAAGGTCGGCACTCTCTGCCTCCTTCCTAACGAACCTGGATCGCGTCGAACTTGCAGACCTCGCTGCACGCACCGCATTTGATGCACTTGGCAGTATCTATCTTGTGAGGCTGCTTCTTCTCACCGGATGCCGCACCTGTCGGGCAGACCCTCGCACACGCGCCACAGCCAACGCACTTATCTTCCAGGATACTATAGGTTATCAATTCCTTACAGAAGCCGGCCGGACACCTATGCTCCCTGATATGGGCATCATATTCATCCCTGAAGTAACGTATGGTTGATAGGACCGGGTTAGCAGAGGTCTGCCCGAGACCGCACATGGCCGTCTGTTTGATAACCATTCCGAGCTCCTCGAGCCGCTCCACGTCCCCCTCCTTCCCTTTGCCCTCACAAATCCTAGTTAGTATCTCCAGCATGCGCACAAGCCCTATCCGGCAGCTGCTGCACTTGCCGCACGACTCGCTGGCAAGAAAGCTAGTAAAATACCTCGCGATATCCACCATGCAGGTCTTCTCGTCCATCACCACGAGCCCACCTGAGCCCATCATCGACCCTGCATCGCTAAGGCTCTCATAGTCGATCGGCATGTCAATCAGGGATGCAGGCACGCATCCTCCGGAAGGGCCGCCCATTTGAACAGCCTTGAACTTCCTGCCTCCGGGGATGCCACCGCCAACCCCGTAGACAATCTCCCTGACGGTTATGCCCATTGGGACCTCGACAAGACCGGTGTTGTTGACCTTCCCGACCAGCGAGAAAATCTTAGTCCCCTTGCTCTTCTCAGTGCCAATCTCGGAGAACCATTCCCCGCCCTTGAGGATGATCTGCGCAACATTAGCCCAAGTCTCTACATTGTTGATATTGGTCGGCTTGCCCCAAAGCCCACTCACGGCTGGAAACGGTGGCTTGGGCCTCGGCCTTCCCACTTTCCCCTCAATGGAACTAATAAGCGCTGTTTCCTCACCGCAGACGAAGGCCCCTGCACCCCTAACGACAGAGAGATTAAATCTGAGGCCGCTGCCTAAAATGTCATTGCCCAAAAGGCCATTCTCCTCGGCCTGTGCGATCGCAATCTTGACGCGCTCTACGGCCAGAGGGTATTCCATCCTCACGTAAATGAACCCCTGTTGGGCGCCAATCGCCTTGGCACCGATCGCCATGCCCTCGATAACCGCGTGCGGGTCCGCCTCGAGTATGCTCCTATCCATGAACGCCCCTGGGTCGCCCTCATCAGCATTACAGATAAGATACTTGGGCGTATCCGGCTGAGCCCTGCATATCTCCCACTTCTTGAACGTCGGGAATCCGGCACCGCCCCGCCCCCTCAGCCCTGCAACCTTGAGCTCCTCGATGATCTGCTCAGGCGTCATCTCGGTCAACGCTTTCGCAAGCCCCATATACCCGTCGAACGCAATGTAGTCCTTGATGTTCTCTGGATTAATCCGCCCCCTATTGCGCAGAACAACGAGCTTCTGGTGCTTGAAGAACTCAATGTCCTTTCTGGCAGGAACTGGCGACTCCCCCTCAGGGGGCACATACATCAGGCTCGGCACAGGCCGACCCTTCAGGCAGTGCTCCTCCACCAACAATGGGATGTCCTCGACCTTCACACGCCGATAAAGAATATCCTCGGGCTGAAAAAGAACCAGCGGCCCATTCTCGCAAAACCCGTTACAGCCGGTCGGGACCACAATCATCTCCTCTTGTAGGCCGTGTCTCTGGAGCTCCTTCCTCAGAGCCTTGATGATCTCAAATGCGCCCGCCGACACACAAGCAGTGCCTGCGCACACTAGAATATGTGTCCTCTCAGCCTTCGGCGTCTCTTTACTCACCTAGGTCTTCCTAACGATTGTTATCACATAGATGGGGCGCACCACTCAGGTGGCCCGGCCATAGTCGTCCTCGAGCCGAACAAGGTCGCCCTCATCTAGAACCTCCCCAAACTGAACCTCAATGAAAACAAGTGGACACTGGCCGGTGTTTTCGATCCGGTGCTTCACGTTGCGGCCTATATCGAGCGAGGCGCCCGGGCTGACGGATGTCTCCTGATTGCCCGTTATAGCCAGACCCTCGCCCAAAACCACGAACCAGTGCTCCGATCTATGGCGGTGCAGTTGAAGGCTAATGCGTTCGCCGGGGGTAATCTCAATGCGCTTGACCTTGAATCCTGCCTCCTCGTGCAGCACCTCGAACCCCCCCCATGGGCGGGCTTCTCTCTCAACCCTATCCATTCGTCATCGCCACCTAAATAATATACGCAGCCTCACTTTAACCGGCGGAAACTGCCACCAGTTAAGTGCCTTGTCAACCCAAGCCCATCAAATCCCAAAAGACCTCATCGAGCTGACAATGGGCCTGGTCTCAAACATGAACCGAGTAGATAACACCAGCCAAAGCAGTGTTGTGCCACACCGATGCGCATCAATTCGACTCTTGAGGGTGGGAACCAAATTACATTCAGGACAAAAGTCGTGCTATAATGTTGTGTCTTTATATGTTATGTTTATACTGTTCTACTTAATTGATGTTTTGGATGAAGAGAAAACTTAGGCTGAAAGAGGTGTTTAGACGTGACGAACCGCCCGCAGAAGATTGTCCTTGTTGAACCAGCGGCGGAGTTCAATGCTTATCAGTTTGTTCGTATCCCCCTGATCGGTCTGCTTTACATTGCAACAACTCTAAAGCGAGCCGGTCATGACGTAACAGTCCTATCAGAAGTTACAAAGCCCGTTCTCTCCCGTAAAACCGGGAAACTGGCACCAGAGCTCCTCTCGGCGGATGTGGTCGGGGTGTCAACAATGACACCTACAGCTCATCGCGCCTACGAGATAGCTCACGCCGTAAAGGAGGCAAACCCAAAGACAAAGGTTATGCTCGGCGGCATTCATTGCTCGCTATTGCCTGACGAGGCGGCTCAGCACGCGGATGTGGTTGTGACGGGAGAGGGGGAAAAGGCTGTCCTTGATGCTGTGCTCCCTGACTTCGAGGGGCAGATAGTCA
Organism: Candidatus Coatesiibacteriota bacterium; assembly: GCA_003647755.1. Taxonomy (GTDB): domain Bacteria; phylum B130-G9; class B130-G9; order B130-G9; family B130-G9; genus B130-G9. Next base: position 1,211 of record QMNL01000023.1, on the reverse strand, counting down.
GAGGAGGATTGATTGAAGACCTCGATACACTGCCGTTTCCCGATTACGGCTTGGAGCGGGGTCTCCGGAAGTCGCTCAAGTATGCGACGATATCGTCGTCGCGAGGGTGTCCTTTCGACTGCAGTTTTTGCTGCGTAACCAAGGTCTATGGCAGAAGGGTTAGATTTAGATCGGTTGAATCGGCCGCGGAAGAAATAGAGCTGAGATACAAACAGGGTTACAGGAACCTCTTTTTCGGCGATGACAACTTCGCTGCGAACAGAGACTGGACCAAAGCGCTCCTGACGGAGATGTTGCGCAGGAAACTCAAGATCTCCTGGGTGGCAGAATCACGCATAGAGGTCGCGAAAGACCCCGAGCTGCTTGACCTCATCTCTGCGACCAATTGCAGGGAGCTGTTCATCGGCTTTGAGGCGGTGACGCAGGACTCGCTGGACAAGTACAACAAGCACTTGAAAGTGGAGGAAGTTGTCGAATCGGTGAGGCGCCTCAACGAGCACAAGATAAGCATCGCTGGGATGTTCATAATCGGGGCGGACAGCGATAATGCCAGGACAATAAAGGAGACATTGCACTTCTGTAAATCAATGCGCCTGCGCTATGCACAGTTCTCGATCTTGGCGCCGTTCCCGGGGACGCGGGTGGCCCGAGACCTCACGAGCCAGGGGCGGATATTCGATCACGATTTCAGACACTACGACGGCGCACACGTCGTGTTTCGACCGGCGAACTTCTCTCCGCTTAACTTACAGCGGGACGTGCTGAAGCTCTGGCGAAACTTCTACTCTCTAGCGAGCGGTATTAAGGGGGTTGCAGCAAGGTATTTTCTAAGCAAATGGGAAAAGGCCAACAAAAACTATCTTGCCCAGCTGCGGTCTTATACTGCCTCGCTTGGACGACGCGGAGTCGATGCTGGCCTGAGAGCGCCCTGAGCGCAGAATTACTTAGGGCAGTAGCATAAGCCCGCGTGCTGGGGCTTATAATGAGAGCGAGTAGAGTCCTGGATTGGCAGGTTATTGAGGGTGATTTTCCCTCTTGACTCCTGAAAACGACCCACTACAATGCCTACACTGGAAGGTAATAGACCATTTATCATAAATTGAAGTTGTAGAGGCGAGAACCAACACGTGAGCCTATTGGGCACAAAGCAAAAAGTAACACTAACAACTTATGAAGGGAGAAGGGCAGTCAAGATGAGGAATAGCTTACTG
>QMNL01000022.1 GCA_003647755.1 Candidatus Coatesiibacteriota bacterium | reverse complement strand
CAAGAGCGACCGGACGGCGGAGACGCTTCTCAGGCTTGGGATGTGCTACCAACGGCTTGGCAAGCAGGAAGAAGCCGCAAAGTTCTTCACAGACGTGTCGAAACGTTTCCCCGCCAGCAACGAGGCCCGTATCGCCAAATCGCAGCTTGGCAAGCAGAATAAGCCGATGAAGGCGCATCCTTAACATGTCCGCCACGTGAGAGGGGCAACGCGGTCAACGGGCGCTTGAGGGACGCCTCTTGGCGAGGGCTCCCCTGCTGCTGTCGCCGACTAAACCAACAGGCCCCTGACCGTCTCCGGGTCGATAGGGACCACGGTTAGCTCATAGCTTGCCCCGTCTTGAACTACCTGAACCGTGGCCTCATCATGACGAGGCGCATCGCTGTATCTGGCGATGATGGCGGCGGCCCGCCGCATCTCATCGGGTGCGCAAGGAACGGTCAGAAGCCCAGTCGGCCCGACGTAGCCTGAGACCCTGAGAATGGCATCAGATGGGACAGCCAAGCGCTCGAGCGCATCGTTCTCGGCCTTGTTTCTCCCGACAATGAGTGTGGCGTCGCCGAGGCGCACGTGCCTGCCAAGCTCCAACAGCTTGAAGAGTCGCACTGGCGGGGCAGGGTCGGTCTCGTAAAGTCGCCTCAAGCGGCGTGCGTAGCCAGGCTCAGTCAGCTTGCATCCCCCGGCCGGGCTGGGATAGTTGGTGATGCCAAACTCCTGAGCAAGCTGCATCTGCCTCTGCCGGTCCCTTCCAGAGATGTCATAGAGCCTCGCGGTGTCGAGCTTCTGCTCCCTCTGAACGAGTATTGGAGGAAGGAGTTTTGCCGAAAGCGGCCGTAAGATGTAATCCTCGTAGCCCGAGAGTTTTGCCACGATGTGCAGCGACTGTCTGTTCTGGGACATTGGCCTTTGGCCAAGGACCTCGCCGGTGAAGATGAACTCTGCACCCAGTTTAGGCATCAGGTCCCCAGCCCGCCTGAGCAGGAGCGCCTTGCAGTCGATGCAGGGGTTCATGTTCTTCCCATAGCCGTACTTCGGACGGGGCAGCATCGCAAGATATTTCTCCGTAACGTCGATGGTCATGAGCGAGACGCCGAGCTGGGCTGCGGCCTCTTGGGCCCGGGCAGTGCCAAAAAAGGGAGATGAAAACGAGACAGCCAGCACCTCGAGGCCGAGTCGCCGAACTACCTCGACAGCCAGCATACTGTCCAGCCCGCCGGAAAGAAGGCCTAAAGCCCGCATATCACAGTTGTCTCTCAGCAGAAGGATTCTCAATCCGGTAAAGGACAGTCATGGTTCCTCCCTTGAAAGATCGCGGCGAGATCAGATATCCCAGTTGGGGCTCGGCATTGACAGACAGGGGATTACGACCCGATCCTAGACCTGATCCTGAATGAGGCAGGATCGAGCCTGGCATTCACATCGGGGCTAGAGAAGGTCATGCGAAGCAACTGGTGACGTTCAGGCACTCTGAGGATGACGATGCGGGGAAGACGGCATCGCGTCTTGTCCTGCCCAATCACATCTCGGAAACCGGAGTAAATTCCCTCGATAACAGGCTGCCGGCCCTCTCTTGACACGAAAGCGAACCTCTCCACGTCCGCCTGCCCGTCCCGCAGCTTCACCCAAAAAGTCACGTTCGCCGTCTTGTCCTTGAGCTCGATCCTGACCTTGTTCTTGCCTTCATGGAAGGCCTGTTCCACAAGGACGGAATCTCGCGAGATTGGTGGGAGGCCCAGAACCGCAGCGACCACCCACTCTGGCGTCAATCCCAGAAAGGAGAGCGTGGCGCCGGATGCGTGCGCATCTTGGAGCCGTATAGCGTTGTTCTTGCCGATCTCGCTGAAGAGCCCGCCGTCGAACGCCACGATATGGCGAGGGTGTCTGAAGGGGCCCAGAAACTCTATCCTGAAGCGGTCGGGACGTTCGAGAAGGACCGCCACTGACGCCCGGTATGCATGGCCTTTTGAGCTGAGCATCAACCTAGCGAAAGAGCGCAGTGTCGTAATCTTCTCGTGGTCAGAGATGAGGCCCCCAACGATTGACGTTGCCTGGGCAGCGGGCATTCGAGTGTACCCATGGGGAGCCACAATGCTGCATGCCATCGTGCAAAGCGAGCATAAAAGCAAGAAAGCAAGGGATTTCAGGTGAGGGCGTGACCTATCGGACAGACGCATTTTCGGGCTTGCTCGTCGGGTCTTCCCTCTTGGGTAACTCCACAGACAATGAAAGCTCTCTGAGCAGTTTTTGGACGGCCGGGTCCTTTGACTTAGCAGAGGCAACGATGGCGAAGTACTTCTTTGCGTCCTTGAGCCTACCACTCTTCTGGTAGGCAAGCGCAAGGTGCCCGCATATAACTGGCTCGGAGCTGGCCTCCTTCAGTCCGGCCACCGCCCTTTCGAGAAACTGAACCGCCCCTTTTATGTTGCCCTGCTTGTAGAGACCCCAGCCAAGACTGTCGAGAAAGGCTGAGTTGTTAGGCTCGATGGCGAGTGCCGCCCTCACCAGCGCGATGCCCCTCTCCAGCTTCAAGCCCCTGTCAATGTAAATGTAGCCCAAGTAGTTCAGCGCTGCCGCGTAATGGGGGTCGAACTTAATGAGAATCTTCAGCTGCTTGATCGCTTCATCGATTCTACCTGCCCGTTCCATGCAGTTGGCCAGACAGAGCCTAAGCTGAGTGTCGTTCGGCAGCCGGTCGACCATCTTGCTGCCCAGCGCGATTGCCTCATCAAACCGACCGCACTGCTGGTATGCCTCCAACAGCCGCGAGATCGTGTTTGTGTCGTCAGGATGGGCAGCCACCACCCTTTCAAAACAGGGGACCGCCTTCGCAGGCTCCCCAATTGTCATATACAGCCCGCCCAGGGAGAAATCCGCACGAAGCGAGCCCGGCTCTATCTCCTTCAGGCGCTTGAGCTCCACAATCGCCTCGTCATATCTCCTTGAGAGCTTCAAAAGCTCCGCAATCGTGAACCTGAGAGTCGGCTCGTCAAAACCCAGCGCCGCCCCTCGGCGATAGTCCTCAATGGCCGAATCAATGTTGAAGAGCATTCTGTTGGCATCGCCCCGCAGGACATACGCCCTGGCCATTCCCGGCGACTTGGCAATGGCCGCATCAAGCTTGCCGATCGCCTCCTTAAGCCTGTCGCTTTCCAGGAGAAGACGACCCTCCTCGAAATTGATGTATCCGCTCTCCGGCAGTCGTGCACTGGCCTTTTCAAACTCCTGAAGGGACTTATCGCACTTGCCCTGAAGACCAAACAACTCACCATAACAGTAGAAAGTATAAGCCTCGGCCAAGCTGGCAATCTGGGGCGAGATCGTTGAGCAGCTCGCAAAATGGCAGCCTCGGATGGACGAAGCCGGCGGCGTCTTCCCCGTCTGCCTGTAAAACGACGTGCAGGAGATCAGCGCCCAAGACAGGGCAAGCACGACCAGAAAAAAGACACCTCTTCTTGCTCTCAACATCTCACATACCACCCATCGGCTGCGCGAACACCCCGCAGGCCCCACAGCTGGCACCAGCGTTCACACAGATCAACGCAGGGAGCCAAATCCGCTTACGGCTCCATTTTGGCAGACCCCCGACCGCCTTTTATACTTATACTACCTAATCAGCTTCTTTCTTGCAACCTTCACATTGCCATACGCATCCTCAACCCGAATCGCTATGAAGTGCCCAGCACCCTTGAGGACACGTGTGCGGACCTCGAACCTCTCTTCCCTGCTGTCGAACACGCCGTCCTTCGCTCTCAAAACCTGAAACCGGCCGAGGTCAACGGCATACCTCGCTGAGGCAATGTTGCTCACCTTGTCCCTGATCCTGCCCGAGACCAAGAACGTCCCGTCTGAGAGCCGCTTGACCCGACTGAACTTAACCTCCGGCGCGCTGTTGTCGATCGTGAACTCATCGCTCTCCTTCTCCGAGGACAGCTGCTCCGAGGCAATGTTGCTCGGCCCGTCAGACGCCTCGACCTTGACCAGATACTTCCCGTCCGCAAGGACGCTCGTGTCAACCACGCTGAACGTAAGCCTGGTCTGCCCAGTAACTGGTTGCCAGCTGCCGCCCCTCGGCTTCAGAAAAACCGAATACAAAAGGCTGTCCCCGTTAGGGTCACTGGCCTGCCATGTAATCGCCCGCAACGTCTTGGTCTCCGGCATGTCAGAGAACCTCTCCAGCAGCTTGACCTTCTCGTACTTCGCCTCGACCCCCGAAGCCTTTGCCGACCGGATTACGTCCTCGGGGTCCTCTCCTGTCTCGTGGATGGTTATACTCTTGATCTTGGGCGGCAGATTCGACTGGATGTATGAGATCGCAACCCTCTCGAGAGATGGAGAATCGCCCCTCTTGCTCCTCCTAAGAACCGCTTTGAACTGAATATACCGAGCCTCCGGGCTGAGACACTTGCTGCCAGCCGCATCCTTCAGCGGCCCCTGCCAGTCGCCCCAGGAATCATCAACCTTCGAGACATCTCCCGACCTCGTGAAGAGCTGAACTTTCGCTCCCTTGGGTGTCATCGCATCCCAGCTCACATTGCCCCATTTCGCCCTAGACATCGCATCCTGAACTTTGGAGACGAGACTGCCCTTGAGCACCATCTTGGAGGGCGACAACATAAACAGATGCCCTGTCTCCGACGTGCCAAGAGCGAAACCTCCGCCCGGCACCGAACAGGCCGAGACGAACTTCGTATCCTCGATCGACCGCAGAAGGTCCGCGTCTCCCTCCTTATTCAGCCGCACGACCACGCCTAAATCCCCACGGTAGCCGAAGATGAGCAAATCGCCCTTGAACCAATCCATGCAGAAAAGCGAGCCGCTGCGACTTCGGAATATTCGCTCGCTGTGCCCATCTGGATATATCCTGTAAACCGCGGATTTGGCGGCAGAGGGCCCGGATGGCTTTCGCTTTCGCTTTGGCTTTGCCTTGTGGACGGCTTTGTGCTTGGACATCATCGCGCTCATCATCGCGCGAAGGGCGCCCCCAGCGGAGCTCACATCCGGAGGCCCTGACATGCCCGGCCGCTCGGCAACCGGCGCACCTCCCCCGCCTCCGCCGCTCCCCATCGCCAACACATAGAGCTCCTTGCCATCAATGAGTATCGTTCTGATCTCCATCCCCCGTGCCTCGAGGCGAGCCGTGGGCTTACCCGAACCTGTAAACGAATAGACCACTCCCGACGAGGTGCCTATCAAGAGCCTGTTGCCCGGCAGATCGAACGTCAGTGATGTGATGTTGGGAGCTCCCAGCTCGAGAATCGCCTCACCCTTTCCAGGGCCGGTTATCTTGAAAACCTTGCCGTTTGGCCCGGTCCCAGCATATATCTCGCCATTAGGGCCCGAGGCAAGCGACCAAACGTACTTCTCGCCCGTCTCAAAGAGCTTCGTCGCTGCGCCAGTCTTGCGGTCAACCCGAAACACGATGCCAGAAGGCCCAGTGCCAGCGTAAAGCCTGCCCCTCCGGTCAACCAGCACAGAGTGAATCTGCTGCTCGCCCGAGTCGAAAAGAACCTCTGGCTTCGCGCCTGGCCGTAGAACGTAAAGCCTGCCCTCATCTCCTGTCCCCGCATATATCGCACCGGAACTATCCGCGGCAACCGCCCAGACCTGAGATGCCTCAAGATCGGCGGTCTTTTCGAGCGGAACGGAGAGGATTATCTTGCCGGCGTCGGTCAGCGTAACTCCGTTTAGATCGCAGCTGTCAAACTGGCCCTTGCCCTCAGTTACGAACTCGTCCGAGGAGGTTGCGTAGGCGCCAACGCCCACAAAGGCCAAACAGCAAACCAATAACACGAACCGTATATACCCAGAACTTGCGAAAGCCATCTCTCTTCTCCCAGCTTAAAACAAAGTGTGGTCAGCTAACCTGACTATAGCTTCCTCGGCTTAATCCGTACCCTGACTTTCTTCTTCCCGCTCAGGTTGAAATCGCTCTTAAACACAACCTTTTGCAGGACCTCAAAGTTAGCCCTGTCGCGCGTCTCGCTCGAGGCCGCAGACGAAAGAACGGCACGGGCAGAGGCTGGCAGGTCAGGAAGGACCTCACGGCCCCGCATTGCCACAAACCGCCTTCTCGCGAGGACGACCAACAGCTGCCTGTGATTTGGCGCCTCGACCAACATGTCAATTACGTCTTTATAGTTTTGGGGTCGGAACTTCGCTTTGGCGCGCATTGCCTCCCACATCTGGTAGGCATCCGCTCCAAAGACCATCAGCTCCGCCGGCCCAGGCTGGCACGACTTGGGTATCGTAACCTTAAACCTCAGAGTCCTCTCCTTCTGTGCACGAGGCAAAACGCCAACGCTAAGCTCAAGGCTCTCGCCTGGCCGCACCCGCTTCTTGTCAACGTCTATGGAGAGAATGTCCGCGGTGTCCGTCGATTGACTGACCCTGAGCTTCATCTCAATTCTGTTCAGACGAACATCCTCGAAGCCATTGTCGATGACCGCAGCGAAGGGTTCCGTCAGACTCGTCATGAACTGCCTGTAACTGTATTGAGGCATTGAAAGCGAATCGGTAATTCGCACCGGCTCATGCTTCTTGACGTCCATCAGAATGTTCCAATCGATTGTGATCTCGCCCGAGTCGTGCTGGCACGCATATATGCTATAGTCTGCCACAAGCCCCAAGAGCAGCGGTGTGAGGCGTTTATTTCTTATCATCTCAAAATGAAACTTGCGGGTCCTGCCGGACTGGGCCCCAGTCAGCCACAGGTCTACCGGCAGCGTGTCCGCTTTAGCCCCTATCTTGCCAGCAATAGCAGGGTACCTATCCTGTGTTATGACGCCGAGAGGTTGGGAACTGGACGAGATCTTAAAGTTATATATGTAACTAGGAAAGCCCGTATGGACGATGCCACTGCACATCGGATAGCTCACGCTGCCGCCGCCAAAACTCGGATGACCGAAAGCGAGGAAGACGTCGCCGTCTCTGTAAGTCATCGTTCCCATTCCAGCGATATCCATATCACCCGTTACCAGAGCCTCGCCAAGCGGACAGCCCGGCTTAAGCTGCTCCGGAGAGATATGAATGGGGCTTTGCGAACTCGCCCCAACGGACATTATGCCCAGCTTGCTGGCCAGACCGTTCAGGCCCGCGGAACTCGACACAAAAGACAGCGGGATGGGCCTGAGCCTCGCTCCGAGGAATCGCGAGAGCAGTGGGTTACCGGAGGCTGCGGACTCCGAGACGACAAGATCGACATCGTGCTGCCCAAAACCGTTCAACGGCGGCAGTTTGAGAGGTAGCCTGAATCGCCCGTTCTCGTCCAGGTAGGGACTCATCCCGCTCCCGTCTGCTGCGAAAACGCCGGCTGCGCCTCGCGTCGCACTGTGCACGACGGGCGCCTTGAGCACCCTGAGCATCTCTTCGATAGGCGTGATCCCACCTATCGGCTCCTTTTCGCCAATCCAGCCGTATGACAACGCACCGATCAGCTTGTCATCTATGTAACATGGGCTCCCGCTCATCCCCGCCAAGATGCCAAACCTCTTGAAAGTCTTGTCCGTCCCCTCGAACAGAATCCGGTTCGCTCTCGGTGCAACGCCCCACAAAACGCCGAGTATCTTGATCTCAAGTCGCTCCGGCTTAAAGCCCTTCAGCGCCGTCAGGCAATACCCCGTCATACCCGCCTTGACCTCGGATAGCGGCATGATCTCGACACTCGTCGCAAACACGTTCGTTACGAGAAACCACGCCCAGCAAAAGACACAAATGACCACCACTGACCCTAATCTACGTCCAACAGACATCCTAAAGCTGGGCCTCCTTACTTCTTGATACTTCCTGATGAGACACAACGGAAGAGCTCGGCTCCGTGGCATCACCCCCACTGACCCCAAGCAGCTTCGCCTGGGCGTGTGCTGCGTGCCTGGCCTCGGTATGCCCTCCGAAGAACCAGTGCCAGCCAATCGTAACGCCACTCTTTATGAACTTGACCAGTGCGTTCCAACTGCGAATCTGCCCGAGGTAGGAGATAATCGTCTTGGGTCTCATGTAAAAACGCCGGAGCGCATTGTTGTAAGCCCTCTCCAGCTCCTCGGCAGTCCACCCGTGCGGAACGAAGACCACCTTGTGCTTGTTCATATCGTGCCAGCCGCCAATCACCTCGCCATATTGCTCTATGTTCTCGCTGATCGGCGTCCCAGGGAAAGGCACAAAAAGGTGAATCTGGAAATCATCCACGTGTTCCGTGAGCGCAAATCGCACCGTCTCCTCCAACTCCTCCTTCGTCTGGGTCGGCAGCCCCGCTATGAAATACCCCCTGGTCCTTATCCCGGCCTTGTGAGTCGCGTGCAACGCCCTGCGCACCTTCTCAAGATTCGTCCCCTTCTTAATAAGCTTCAGCAGCCGGACTGACGCCGTCTCAAGTCCGTAGGATATCTGCCAGCAACCAGCCCTCTTCGCAAGTTTCAACATCTCCTCGTTCACCAGGTCCACGCGCGACACGCAAGTCCAAGTTATGTCCATCTTCTCGCGAATCATGCCCTCGCATATCCCGTAGAACCTCTCCTTGGAGAAAGTCATGTTGTCATCGTAGAACTTTATCTCGCGGATGCCGTAGTCCTTGATGAGCCGCCTAAGCGACTCTAAGACATAGTCGGCGCTGAAGAACCTAATCTTGTTGCCAAAAACGTTCTTCGAGCAGAATGTGCAATGCGCGGGACAGCCACGAGTCGTGTAGAGCGCCGCAACAGGCAACCTCCCGAAGGAATGAACCGGCGGCGTGTATATCTCCGGGAAATGTTCCAAAAGGTCCCAGGGCTGAAACGGGAGGTGGTCGAGCTCCTCGAGGTACTCACGCGGAGGCGTTCGATAAGTCCCCTGCTCGCCGCGCAGGATCAGCCCGTTAACACTCTCGAACGGCCGCTCCCCCCGGAAAGCCTCCATAAGCTCCAGGATAGTTACCTCGCCCTCACCAATCGAGCCGACATCGAACGCCGGATAGCGCCTCATTGTCTCCTCTGGGGCAGCTGAGAGGTGCGGACCTCCGATCGCAACCCTCACGCGGCTGTCCCGCGCCTTGATGCCCTCCGCAAACCTCGCAGCGTTGCTTATCGAAAGCGTAACCGCGGTTACTCCTACAACGCTCGGCCTGTGCGACAAGGCCTTCTCGATCGCTTGCTCGTAGGAAAGACCTAACGCCTCAGCATCAACAATGGCCGTCTCTATCCCAGCTTGCCTCGTTACGGCGGCGAGATTCAGAAGCCCCAGCGGAGCAACGTTATTGCTCGTCTCCTGAAGATAGCAGTACTGCTCCCAAGACGTCAGCGGTGGATTTACTAAAACCAGCTCAGCCACGCCCTAACCTCAAAATACCCAAAGGAACTACTTCCTATTGCTGCATACAACTAGTGATAAATGCGACTCCGGTCACGCTCCTCCCTGAACGACAAGTCCTGAAACACACCGCCGGGCCTACCTCGGAGCATGCCTTTTCTGCGAGCATTGTCAATTAGAATGTCCACGCCGTTGACGTAGGTGAAATTCTTAAGCATGTCAAAAAGCTTGAAACCGTTTCTACGACAAAGAGCTATATATCTAAAGAAATTAACAAAAAAGCGATGCTTCTGATACCACAACTGCGAGAAAACTTTCCGTAGCGTCATCGCCGTCAGCACTCGCGTCTGGAACCACCCAATCGTAAATGGACCAATGTAGGGAGTCGTGATAAACGAGGTCCGGGTGATGTCAACAACCTCCCTTGCCCACCGATCGCTCATCTTCCCACCAAACTCCCGAAGCTTGTCAACTGCCTTCGTGCCCGGAAGCGGCTTCCAGACGTGGAATACCGTCGTCTCCGCCGCAGTCCGGCGAGCCAAAATCTTCGTCCGGTGCAGGCTCCTGCGAGTCTCGCCCGGCGCACCAACACAGAAATATGCCGTCAGAGACAGATCGTACCTACGGCAGAGATTGACAGCGTACTCGATCTGCTCGGCCGACAGCCCCTTCTCATAGACCTTGTTGCGAATAAACTCGTCGCCGCTCTCGATCCCTGTCCTCACCTTCAGACATCCAGTCTCGTGGAGCAGCCGTGCCCGCTCTTCGTCCAGCTCATCTATGCGCGAATAGATCGAGTAGGGCAGCCTTCCAACTAGGTCCAATCGCTCGTATTCCTCCAGAAACTTGCGCATCCACGAGGGCTTGATCGTGAACACGGGGTCCCACATCCAGGCTATCTTGAGATACGGACCACGCCAACGCTCCCAAGCCTCGCGAACTTGCCGTGCATAAACTACGGGATCAAGAAACCTGATCCCCACGCCTACCCGCTCCCGAACGATCGTCGCCGAGCAATACGTGCACCGATGAGGGCAGTTCCGTTGCCCTATCACCGGAAACATCTGAAACGTCTGAAGGTGCCTGTCGAAATCGCTCCAGAACTTCCAGTCAGGCGCCGGCAGATCGGCAAGATTCTTAATGGCTGGCCTTGTGGGATTCTCGATGACTGCTTCCCCGTCCCTGAACCACACACCCTTCAGACCCTCCAGACTTCTCCCCTCCTCGAGCCTATCGAGATATTCCTCGGTCGCGTATTCACCATCACCAATGCAAATCGCATCGATGTCGAGCTCCTCAAACACCTTGCCCTGCGTAATAGTCGCGTGGTGCCCACCGCCGATGATCTTGATGCCCGGGTCGATCCGCCTGATCTCGCTCACTATCTCCCGCGCCGAAAAGCCGTGCGTGCTCAAAAGCGTTATGCCGATCACGTCAGGGCCGAACCTCAACATCTCCCTCCTGAGACGCTCACGCCATCTGCTACGGCAGAATGAAAAGTCCAAAATCCTCGCCTCGTGCCGGGTGCGCTTAACGAGGTAGGTCGCTATCGACGTCAGACCAATGTTTATAGTAAAATACTCCCCGCCGGTGGACGGGGTTACGAAAAGTATCCGCATCCTTCCATGCCTTATCAGTTACGTAACTCGCCGCAGACTATAGTCCTCGCTGGAAAACTATCCAACCTCCTCGCGCCGAATCGCACGCTCCCCTAAAATACTGCTTCCCTTCGTGCTGTCAAGTAAACTCGCTGCCCCAATAATCAAACAGATTGACGGCAAGGCAGATGGTGGGATGAACACGCTTTCCCGCCGCGCAGAGGCTATGATCTCGGCAGGCATCGATCTGTAACTTACACCCGCTGGGTGAGTTTGGAGTGCGGCGGCTTGACGCCGCTTTCATTTGCGGTGGCTTGACACCGCGCTCCAATAGACAGCTTTTTTATCTCTTTCCGAAAGACGGTTGCTGCAGCGATGAT
>QMNL01000021.1 GCA_003647755.1 Candidatus Coatesiibacteriota bacterium | reverse complement strand
GGCTAAGCACCGACCTCGGCAGATCGCGGAGGAGATATTGCGCCGTCGTATCGACGTTCGGTGGGGCTGCGAGACGCATCTCGGCCACCTCGACAAGGAACTGCTTGACCTGCTCTACGAGGCAGGACTCAGGTCGGTCAACGTTGGCATCGAAGTCGCGGACCCCAAGACGCTCAGTGGAACCGGCCGCGAACAATTCGTGCCTGACACGCAATTCGAACTTGTCAGATACTGCGATCGGCTGGGGATCAGAGTAACCGCCTTCTACCTCTTTGGCCTGCCCAATTCCACGGCAGAAGACATGAGGGCAACAGCCAGATACGCACGCAAGCTCAATACACATGTTGCCTCGTTCAACGTTTTGACGCCTTACCCGGGCACCAAGTTTTACGAGAGTGTCAAGGATCACATTTTCGAGAAGGACTTCACCAGATTCACTTCCTACACGCCCGTCATGCACCACAAACATGTCTCGCCGGCCGCCCTGGAGAAGCTGAAGGAGGAGGCGTTTGTCCGGTTCTACTTCAGGCCGGCCTACATCGCGAAGTTCCTTCAGCGGATGCTTCTCTGGAGATAGGCAGTCGGCCTGCACCTGCCCGCTGGGTCGGCTGGGTGACGGCGTAGCCAGGGCTGCTCGGCCCCGGTTGTAGCGCGCGATGCTGTTTTCCCGGCAAGAGTTGGGCTTAGCAGCTGGGAACCATTCTTGGGGTTGGCTGGTTACTTGGTTGTATGGCCAAATAGGCAAATGTCGGAATCCTGATATGAGGGAGGCAGTGATGAGTCCAAAGACCAAGGCGAAATACGAGGCAAGAGCAGCCATTATCAAGGCGCTGGCCCATCCGACTCGACTGTTCATCGTCGATCAATTGCAGACCCGCAAGAGGTGCGTCTGTGAACTCACGAAGCTGATAGGTGCGGATATATCCACGGTCTCTAAGCATCTGTCGGTCCTCAAATCCGTTGGCATCGTCCACGATGAGAAAGTGGGCCAGCAGGTCTTCTACCACCTGAAGACGCCGTGCGTCCTGAGGTTCTTCATTTGCGTCGATTCAGTGGTGAAAACAAACGCAGAGGAGCAGCTGGCGCTTTTGCGGTGAAGGCCTTGCTTTTGTGGTTTGCCGAGGATGGTTGTGGGCGGAAAATCCGCCAAACAGCGGCGCCGAAGAAGGGAATGCCATGGACATTAAGAAAGAGATAAAAGTTCTGCTTGTATTCGCGGCCGTGTTCCTCGGCTGCTTCTACCTACCGGTTGGGCTGCCGCGTTTCGACAACGCGCTCGTCGAGGCGCTTCAGCTTACCAAGTGGTATGCGAGGCAGCACGTGCTCCTGTGCCTCATCCCGGCCTTTTTCATTGCGGGTGCGATCTCAGTCTTCATCAATCAGGCTTCGGTGATGAAATACCTCGGCCCCAAGGCGAACAAGGTTCTTTCCTTCGGTGTTGCGTCGGTGTCTGGAACAGTCCTTGCGGTCTGCTCCTGCACTGTTCTGCCGCTTTTCGGGGGGATATACCGAATGGGCGCCGGTCTGGGCCCAGCGGTTGCATTTCTCTACTCGGGTCCCGCTATCAACGTGCTTGCGATCATCCTTACGGCTCGCGTTTTGGGCTTGGAGCTCGGGATCGCCCGCGCTGTCGGTGCGATTCTGTTCAGTATCGTAATTGGACTTACGATGCACTTCATCTTCGGCAAAGAGGAACAGAGACGATGCGATGCGCAGCCGGTGCTGCAGGAGCTGGAGACCAGCCGTCCGCTCCTCCAAACGGGGCTTTATTTCGCCGCGCTGATCGGCATCTTGGTTTTCGCTAACTGGCAGGCAGGTCCCAAGGCATCCGATGTTTGGCGGAGTCTCTCCTCGGTGAAATGGTTCATAACTGGAGGATTTGCGCTAGCACTTGCTGCGATGCTGGTATTCTGGATGCGCGTCAGGGCTTGGAAGGTGGTGGCCACTGCAGGCATTACTGCGCTTCTGGGATTGGCGCTTCCCGAGACGCCCATGCTGGCCTTCGCGGCAGGGGTGGTGGGCCTTTCGATAATCACGGCTACCACAAAGGGTGAGCCGAGGGACTGGCTCAACTCGTCATGGGATTTTGCGAAACAGATTCTGCCGCTCCTGTTCGCCGGAGTCCTGATCGCCGGAGCGCTTTTGGGCCGGCCTGGTCACGAGGGGCTAACCCCGTCCGGATGGGTTAGCACGGCGGTCGGAGGCAACTCGCTCTCGGCGAACTTCTTCGCCTCGATCGCCGGAGCTTTCATGTATTTCGCGACGCTGACGGAGGTTCCGATCTTACAGGGACTTCTGGGCGCGGGGATGGGCAAAGGCCCTGCGCTCGCGCTGCTCCTGGCGGGACCGGCTCTTTCATTGCCGAATATGCTCGTGATTCGGAGCATTATGGGCACTCGAAAAACCGCTGTTTTCGTATCTCTTGTGATCGTAATGGCAACGCTTACTGGGATGTTCTATGGAACAGTTTGGTAACAAAGTGATGGGAGAAAAGAGAGGGTGAAGACGTTACAGATATTGGGCACTGGCTGCCCAAAGTGCAAGAAGCTTGCCGAAAACGCTGAGGCGGCTGCGAGGGAGCTGGGCGTGGAGTATGAGCTGGAGAAGGTGACGGACATCAACAAGATAATGGGCTATGGCGTGATGATGACGCCGGCGCTGGTTGTCGGCGGCGAGGTCAAGATCGTCGGGAAAATGGCATCTGTCGAAGAGATCAAACGTCTGATTAGGTAGGATTGTGACAAAAGAAGCAGGAGGAACAACATGGCTTGGTTGACAGGATATCCGAGAGAGAAGATCCACTGGTACCCGACGGTGGATCCGGAGAAATGCGTGAAGTGCGGGATGTGCATGAACTGCGGTAAGAAGGTGTTTGAGTGGACTGAGCAGGGCGCAAGGGTTGCACGGCCCTACGATTGCATCGTGGGGTGTTCTACGTGTGCAAGCTTGTGTGCTGGCAAGGCCATCTCTTTCCCTGACGTCGAAGTCGTCCGGGAAATATACCGTAGCCAAGGAATCTGGGCAAAGGTGAAACAGCAGCTGATCAAAGAGGGCAAGTTGGGATGACAGTCGCTTCGGTCGAGAGGATGAACAAACCTTGTTGGATAGAAAGGGCGAAGCATAACTGATACTAGGAGCTCAAAGCCTCTTGTCTCCCATCATTGCCCCACGCTGATATTTTCGTGCTCAGGGGCCTCGGACGTGGGCGCTATAACGGACCTGGCGGCCCGGGCGCTCGCCCGAGGCCGAAGTGGGTTCATGTGCTGCGTGGCGGCGATAGCGGCGGGCATCGAGGACATCGTCGAGAAAGCGAGAGCTGCCTCGACACTGGTGGTGATGGACGGTTGTTCCGAGAGGTGCGCTCGGCTCATTATGGAGCGTGCGGATTTTCGTGAGTTCACCTACCTGTGCCTGGAAGATGTGGGTATGAAAAAAGGAGAAAGTCCAGCCACTGAGTCGCGAGTCGCCGAAGTGCTGGCACAGGCTCGGTCTCTCCTGAAGGGACCGAGCCACGGCTCGTGAGCGAAGAACGACCAAGCTTAAGCACGAAGATAATTGGCGAAGGAGACCCATGGTAGAGAAGTCGAATCTAAAGGGAGAATCGGACGGTCAGCAGAGGCCTTCTAAGCGGTCTTTGGTGTTGAAAGTGACGATTGTGTTGCTCCTGGTGGCCGCCGTGGCGGGAGCCATCTTGTTCAAAGGAGAGCACGGCAAGAGTGCGGCTGCGCCATCGCGGCAGTCTGCTTCCAATGCCGAAAGGACAAATTCTCCGATGCAGAAGCAGCAAAAGCACCTACCGCGGCTGGTTGACCTGGGCGCTGGCAAGTGTATCCCGTGCAAGATGATGGTGCCGATCCTTGATGAGCTCAAGATGGAGTACAAAGGCAAGTTCGACGTGGTCGTCATCGATGTCTGGAAGAACCGAAGCGCCGGAAGAAAGTACCGCATACGGGTGATTCCGACGCAGATATTCTACGACGCGGCTGGGAAGGAGCTCTATCGACACCAGGGCTTCTTCGCTAAAGATGACATTCTCAAGAAGTGGAAGGAACTGGGGATCGAACTTGATTGACAGCACAGATGCAAATCGCGCATCTGCTCTCCGAGCAAATGAGCGGCGCCGGCTTCTTGCGAAGACGGTCTCACCGGTAGCGTAACGAGGGAATGGCTTTGGAGAGCGTTTTCACGCATTTATCTCACTGGGTTGAGGGGACGCCTGTTGTGGGACTTTCTGCGGCGTTTTTATGGGGAGTGCTCAGCATCCTCCTTAGCCCCTGCCACCTCGCCAGCATCCCGCTCATCGTTGGGTTCATCAACCAGCAGGGCAGAATCTCGACGAGGCGTGCATTCGGCATCTCGGCACTTTTTGCGCTGGGCATCCTGATCACCATAGGGACCATCGGGGCGATTACGGGAGCGGCGGGGCGGATGATGGGCGACCTGGGTCAGTTCGGCAACTACTTCGTCGCACTCATATTCTTCGCTGTCGGCCTACATCTGCTCGGCGTCATCCCAATGCCGTGGTCGGGTCCCGGGCAAGTGCGGATGAGTCGCAAGGGGCTCTTGGGTGCGTTCATCTTGGGGTTGGTTTTCGGGATCGCACTTGGCCCGTGCACGTTCGCCTACATGGCCCCAATGCTTGCAGTAACTTTCAGGTTAGCCGCCACAAACCTGCTGTATGGCGTCTTTCTGCTCGTGCTATATGGCCTGGGCCACTGCTCCGTTATAGTCGTCGCCGGAACCAGCACGGAGCTCGTGCAGCACTACCTGAACTGGACCGAGCGGTCTAAGGGCGCGATCATAGTCAAGAAGGTCTGCGGGGTTCTCGTGCTGCTCGGCGGCGTATATCTCATTTACTCTGCTCCGTAAGTCCCAGTTGAAAGGTAAATGACAGAACAGGCGAGGAAATCTAGTGAACGAGCCAACAACACCGAGACCGTATTCACGAGGGCTGAGTCTCTTGTTCTCGTTCAAGGGCGAGGTGATCCTGTCGAATCCGCTGACGATCCTGTGGATCGCCATCCCGCTGTTCATCCAAACGAACCTCATTTTCTGGGTGGGATACGGACTGTCAAAGGTCTTGAAACTTTCCTACGAGGACGCTGCGCCCTCTGCGATGATCGGCGCCTCGAACCATTTCGAGGTGGCCATCGCGACTGCGACGATGCTCTTCGGGCTCTCCTCTGGGGCGGCGCTGGCCATGGTCGTCGGGGTGCTCATCGAAGTTCCTGTCATGTTGATGCTGGTCAAGATCTGTCTGCGCACGAGGCGCTGGTTTGCGCCTGCGACGTAGCGTTGCGGGACGAGAGACCCCTGTTCTCAAGAATCCGGAGAATGATGCTTAATTCCCAACGTGTGACTGTGGTCAAGTTCACACTTCTAATTCTTGCCATTGCAGTTGTAGCTTATATGGCCATCAAGACCCCGACTCGACCCGTGCGGGAAATGAACTCTGCGATCGCTGCATCCGATCTTTCCGGCGCCACTTCTGCTTCGCAGAGCATTTCCTCTGCACAAGTTGCGCACCAAGCCAGTAATCAAGATGCCTCGGCGACATCAGGCCCAGTTAGAGTCATCGTATATTATTTTCACATGACAGCTCGTTGTGAGCGCTGCATAAGGTTGGAGGAATGGGCGAAAGATGCCGTCTTGGATGGCTTTCCGGACGCGCTGAAGGCCGGGCGATTGGAGTGGAGGGCCGTTGACGTCGAGAAACCTGAGAACGACCACTTCATAGACGATTATCAACTGACAGACAAGTCCGTTGTTGTCGCACAGATAAGAGGCGGCAAAAGCACTCGATATAAGGTCTTGAAAGACACCTGGTTACTCCTGGACGACAAGAGAGCTTTCCTGAAGTATGTCCGCAGTGGGGTCAGAGAGTATCTTCTGGGAACGTAATCGCTGATTGTTCTCACCGCCGCCGCCACAGTCAGGTCGAGCGTGCGCTGCCAGTGATGGTGACCTTCCTTCCCGCATGCCTGTTGCCGGATATTGAGCTACACTCCCAGCGTTCATTGGATGCTGGGAACTAAGAGGGCGATGGTCTATGTTTAACCTGTAGTTCTGGTGGTCGTTTTTTGTGGGATAGATTTTGGAACATTCACTGAATGGGAGGCAATTGATGAAGAGGTTGCAGATTTTGGGCGCCAAGTGCCGGGAGTCCGACAGGCTCGTGCAGAACACGCGGACCGCGGCACGATCGGCCCAGATACAGTTCGTCATGGAGGAGATCACCGATGTAACGCGCATCGCCGACTTCGGAGTAACGATGACGCCGGCACTGGCCATAAACGGTGAGGTAAAGTCGCAGGGCAAGATTCTCTCGGTCGAGGAGATAGAGGCACTTATTGTATGAGTTTCTCGAATGGGTAAGGTGAATTCCCCCGCGATGTCCTCTTGGTTTGTGCCGTGTATTTTAGGCGTGGTGCAAGACATAATGTTGCATAAGGGCTGAAGACATGGGTGCAAGTCGGAATAGGGTCCTCTTGATTATTCTTTTTGGTGTGGTTTTCGCAAGCTTGGTTTATCTGGCGGCCAGCAGCCCAAGCAAGCCGCCATACGGCACATTGGGGGATGGTCAGGCCAAGCTGCACGACAGGCACACGGAGGCTGGGAGGCACTCTGAGTCGGAGACGACTGAACGCGCAGCTGTGCCCAGCAGCAAACCCGCCGATAAGGTCATAGTCTATTACTTCCACCCAAGGAGTCGCGACTTCTCGGGTCGCCTGATGGAGTCGTTTGTGAAAGATGCGTTGGAGAAAGATTTCGGGGCTGACCTCAAGCGAGGCCGGCTCGTGTTCCGCTCGGTCAACACCGACAAACCTGAAAACAGGCATTTCATCGACGATTACGGGCTTCACATAAGGTCTGTTGTCTTGAGCGAGTCTCTGGGCGGGCGAGAGCTTCGGCACAAGAATCTGGTGAGGGTCTGGGCGCTGCTTCGGTATAAGGACAAACTACAGAAGTATATTCAGGGCGAGGTCCGTGCTTATCTTGAGGCACAATAACGCGCCCGTGAGACGAATGGTAGGCTGACAGAGCCAATTGGGGCACGGCCAGCTCACATTCCGTAGCCCGAGGCAACCCGACCGAGACGGTTTCCGAAGCGCCTCCCAGCCATTTGCAATGGTTCAGCGGCAGGGGCATATTGGATGCTCATTGTCTTGGCTGATTGGGGCGTTTCTTAGGGGTGGCTTGTTCCGCTGCTAAGCAATGAGAGAACAGTCAAATGGAGGCTCAATTTGTCGCACGGGTCCATCTCCGACCAAGTTCAATTCAGAGACGTCAGGCGGATCACCTGGATAGGGCTTGTCGTCAACATTGCACTGGGCGCCTCGAAGCTCGCGGTTGGATGGTTTGGCCACAGCCAGGCAACGTTCGCCGATGGGATTCACAGCCTCTCCGACTGTTCCACCGACGTGGCGATACTCGTGGGCGTGCGCTACTGGGCAAAGCCTCCCGACGAGTGCCATCCTTATGGTCATCGGAGAATCGAGACGGCCATAGCTAGCCTGATCGGTGTTGCGCTTGGGCTGGCGGGACTTGGGCTTATCGGCAATGCCGTCAGGATGCTCATAGTCTCTGGCCATCAACCGTCGGCACCCAGCCCCGTCGCTCTTTTCGTACTCGTTGCATCAATAATTTCGAAGGAGATTCTATACCGACGGACGGTCGCGGTCGGTAAGAGAAAGGCATCGCCGGCAGTCATAGCAAACGCATGGCACCACCGGTCTGACGCGCTGAGCTCGATTCCCGCCGCGGTGGCGCTTGCCGTCATCATGGTCTCGCCCAAATGGGTTTTCCTCGACCGTGTCGCCGCCATTTTGGTCTCGCTTTTCATACTCAACGTCGCCTGGAAGACCGTGCGGCCAAACCTGAAGCAGCTGGTGGACACAGCAGCATCAAGGGAAGTGTATGACCAAATACGGCAGATGTCCCTGGAAGTGGAAGGGGTTCGGGATGTCCATGCAATCCGCTCTCGGTATATCGGGCCGGGCCTCCTCGTTGACCTTCACGTGCTGGTTGACGCCGACATCACCGTCAGGGAGGGACACGCGATAGGCTCGGCCGTTAAGTGGCGCCTCAAATCAAAGGATGGGCTGGACATTGTGGATGTCATCGTCCATGTCGAGCCTTATGAATGCCCCGGGCAGCAGCAAGGACTTGCCGTTGAGCGATAGAGTTCCTGTCGCCAAAGACCCCGGTGCCGTCCCAGAGAGCTTCCTCGACGGTGTAACCAGGTGGCGGACCGACTCTGTGCTGTCATCCTAACCGCGTCTCAGCGTAGTGAGATGGCTGGCTCCGATTATATCAGCCCCCATCTTCGGATGAATGGCATGGGAACGCCTCCGCTCCTTCTCCTACTACACCGCCAGGCGATGAGGCGTTCTCCGAAGCTAGCGGGCGGTCCGACCGAAAAGTCTGTGGGCATTCTCCGCCGTCACCCTCGCTATGCTCTCTCTCGAGGCGCCGCGGATTTTGGCCAATTGTTCGACCACATACACCAGGAAAGACGGCTCGTTTCGTTTGCCTCGCATAGGGCTGGGCGCGAGGAAGGGAGCATCGGTCTCGACGAGAAGCCTATTGTCAGGGACAGCGGCGGCACCTGCGCGAACCTGCTGCGCATTTGAAAACGTTACAATACCGGAGAACGAGACGTAAAAACCTAGCTCGACAGCCCTCAGCGCCTCGCGCGCACTTCCGG
The DNA here is from genome assembly GCA_003647755.1 of Candidatus Coatesiibacteriota bacterium. Taxonomy (GTDB): domain Bacteria; phylum B130-G9; class B130-G9; order B130-G9; family B130-G9; genus B130-G9. The sequence continues at coordinate 2,591 of QMNL01000021.1, read as the reverse complement.
TGAAGCAGTGAAACACGCCGGCCGATGCGCCGTGCTCAGCCAGAAGCGAGCACGTGGTCTCGAAAGCATCCCGGCAGTGAATCACGAGGGGCAGGCCGAGCTGCACTGCGAGCTCAATGTGTTTGATGAAGGCCGAGATCTGCGTTTCCCGGGGCGAGATGAGGCGAAAGAAATCGAGGCCAGTCTCGCCGACTGCGACGACTTCGTCCCGATTCTCAACCGCCATCGTGCGAAGAGAGTGTTCAAAGCCCTCCGGCGCATCCTTCGCATCGTGAGGCGACACACCTACTGTTGCCCAAAGGGCATCATATCGCCTCGCCATCTCGATCGCGCGCTGGCTATGTTCAACGGTGTATCCGACGACATTGATCGAGCTTATCGAGGCCTCTTGAGCGCGGTCAAGGACCGCATCTAGCTCGTTTGCGAGCTGAGGCGCCGTCAGGTGGCAGTGCGAGTCAATCAGGCCAGGAGACCTCGACATCTCGGAGGTATTTAGCTGCCTGCTCGGGCGGCGTAGGGTTGATGTAGAATCCCGTTCCCCACTCAAAGCCTGCGACCTTTGTGACTCTGGGCATTATCTCGATGTGCCAGTGGTAATCCAGGTCGAGCGTCTGCCAGTAACCTGGTCGGCGGGCGTTGCCCTTGGTGTTGGGCGAGTTATGCAACACGAAGTTATACGGTGGATGGTCTAGCGCAATCGAGATACGTTTCAAGGTGTCCCGCAGGGCAATCGCAAGATGATGCAGCAGCTCGTCAGATGACTGCGAGAAGTGCGCCGTGTGTTTGCGGGGGAATATCCATGTCTCAAACGGAAAACGCGACGCGAACGGGCACAACGCTACGAAATGGTCGTCGAGCGAGACTATCCTCTCGCCATCTTTGATCTCCTGCGCCAGAATATCGCAGAAGAGACATCGTTCCTTGTCGAGAAAGTGGCTCTGGGCCGAGATGAGCTCCTGCTTGACCACGCGGGGCGTTACCGGCGTCGCGATGAGCTGTGTATGGGGATGCGTAAGCGAGGCGCCAGCCGCTAAACCGAAGTTCTTGAAAACAAGAATGTATCTGAGCCTCACGTCATTGACCAGATCGAGAATGCGTGCCCTGTAAACCGACAGAACCATCTGCAGATGCGCAATCGACATGTCGCCCATCTCAAGTTCATGCTGGGGGGTCTCTATGATAACCTCATGCGCCCCTATTCCATTCATATAGTCGAAAAGGCCATCGCCTCGCCGGTTGAGATCGCCCTCTATTGCCAGTGCTGGGAACCTGTTTGGGACGACCCGCGTCTGCCATCCCGGCGTGTTTGGCTCGCGCCCGTTATGTGGCAAGGCGAATATCTCTGGCGGCGTTTTCTCCTCGTTACCCTCACAGAACGGGCAGAAGCCGTGGGAAGGCTGTTGTTGCTGTTGGTGCAGGTGAAAATCCGAGGGCCGTCTCGCCCTGTCTGTGGCGATAATTACCCAACGGTTAGCAATGGGGCTCTTTCTCAGCTCCGGCAACTTATACCTCCAATCAGATGTAAATGCTCTATCCTAAACCACCATGAAGCCATCAGCTCTTGCGCTCCATCTCCTGTCGTTCCAGAATCTCAACGAGAGGTGAAATCTCTCTCTGTAAGACCGGAAGATCAACCACGATATTACCTAATCTCTCCGATTCGTAGATCGCCCAGATTATGTGCAGCGACTCCCTGGCATCTATCCCGCTTGATCTGTTCGGCTGCGAGCCTTCTATGACACCGGCCAGGTTCTCGGCCATTGACAGATATGAGCTCTTATAGACCTCAGGAAGCGGAAATGGTCTGGCTGAAAGCTCGCGAAACCCGTCAAAACTCTGCGAATCCTCGCTGATCCAAAGGTCATTGATCCCGTTGCCCACAGCTATCTTGCCCTTCGCACCCCAGAACTCGACCACGAAGTGGAAATATGCCCTCCTGCCGCCCACCTCCACGTTGGCCTTTATCCCGCTCTCCAGCGACAGCGTGGCGGTCGCCGAATCCTCTATCGGAAGCCTCGTGTTGCGTTGGACGAACCCTATCACGGAGCTCACATCGCCGGCGAAGAAGCGAATCAAGTCGAATAGGTGCGTCCCGTCGTGCAGCAAGGGCCCGCCGCCCACCAACGACAGATCGCTCTTCCAGCTCTCTTCGTCCGGCACCCCGCAGAGCATCGCACCCCAGATGCTTCTCAGCGGCCCAATGACATCGTCCTCGATGAGCCGCTTGGCGGCAATGAATCGCTGGTCCCAACGCCGCTCGTGGTTTACCATCAGAGCCACACCGTTGCTCTCGCACTCGCCAATCATCTCGTCCGCGTCTGCAAGCGAGAGCGCAATCGGTTTTTCACAGAGTATCCCTTTGACGCCACAGTTGGCCGCCTCGATGACAATGTCCTTGTGCGTGTTGGTCCATGAGGCCACGGAGATGATGTCCGGTCTCTCCTTGGTCAAGAGCTCTCTGTAGTCAAGATAGAGCCGGTCAACGCCCCAATCAGCCCTGAACGCCGCCAGCCTGCCTGGGTCGATGTCGCAGGCGCAAGTTATATCAGTATGCTCACACCCCGCGAAAGCGCCGGCGTGCGTACATGGTT
>QMNL01000020.1 GCA_003647755.1 Candidatus Coatesiibacteriota bacterium | reverse complement strand
TTTCCTTTTCTTTTTTGGCGTTGATCCGTAGGTTGTACATACGGCTACTCACGTTCATCCCCTTTCGGGGATGCAGGAAGGACGCCTTCAGTTGAGCAGGCCCGGGCACGATTAGGAAAACTCCTCTGACGCTTGGATGTTGACTCGGTGCCTGTTGGCACCTATTCTAAACTTAAGATAAGAGAAAGTGGCTCTAATATGTGTTGGGCGTTGATTCCCGAAGAGGAGTTCCTGGAACTTGCGATAGGAGATTAGGCGATGGTTGAGATTAACGACTTGCTTGAGCTGGCTGTTGCCAGGGGAGCATCAGACCTCCACATAAAGATAGGGGCACAGCCCGTCATCAGAGTGGATGGCCACCTTACGACGATGATCGATCAGAAGCGGCTGACGCCGGATGATACTTTGCACCTTGCGTTTAGCATGATGACGCCTGGCCAGCGGGAGAAGTTCCGGAAGCACAAGCAGATCGACCTTGCGCACGCCGTGCCCGGCCTCGGGCGTTTCCGTGTGAGTGCATTTCAGCAACGAGGCACGGTGAGCATTGTTCTAAGGGTTGTGCCGACCAAGATACTGGGGTTCAAGGAGCTCTACTTACCACCCGTGATGGAGAAGCTCTCGATGGAGAACAGGGGCCTGATCATACTGACAGGCACAACCGGTAGCGGGAAATCGACGACACTTGCGGCAATGATAGACTACATGAACGTGCACCGCGTGGAGCACATAGTAACGATCGAGGACCCGATTGAGTTCCTTCACAGGGACAAGCGCTGCATCATCAACCAGCGAGAGGTAGGCTCCGACACCGAGACTTTCGCAGGCGCCCTGAGAGTAACTCTAAGACAGGACCCCGACGTGATACTGGTCGGCGAGATGCGTGATTTTGAGACGGTTGACCTGGCAATAGCGGCGGCAGAGACTGGCCACCTCGTGTTGACCACGCTTCACACGTTGGATGCGGTCGAGACGATCAACCGCATCGTTGCCTTCTATCCCCCGCACCAGCAACAGCAGATAAGGCTGGAGCTTGCGGCGATCATCAAGGGTATCGTCTCGCAACGTCTCATGCCGAAAGCTGATGGCAAGGGGCGTATTCCCGCGGTCGAGGTGCTGGTGAGCACGGGGTTGATCCGCGACAAGATAGTTGACAGGGAAAAGACGATGGAGATCAAGGAGGCAATCGCGGACGGTGTGGTTCAGTATGGGATGCAGACTTTTGACCAGTGCTTGATAAAGCTTTTCTATCGGAAGCTTATTACGCTCGACACGGCCATGCGGTACTGCTCCAATCCGGATGACTTCATGCTCAAGATCAAGGGGATCAGCTCCACGAGCGATATGGCGAAAGCCGAGGAAGCCGCGGAGATCGGCACGGATTTGGAACAGGAAGCCATGTCGTTCGATTTCTCCAATACCATTGATGAGTAAGGCGGCAGCCAGGGAGATTGACTCTCGCTTCCTGCTTGTCCACAAGTGTGAATCAACCTGAGCGGACACCCGAGGCACAGAGACGGTATCGTAAGACTAAGCAGGCGGCGCTGAAGCTGCTCGCCGCCCGTTCCCTATCAATTGCCGAGCTGAGGCGGAAACTCACCTCGCGGGGCTTTGACGGTGATGTGACCGAGGCTGTAATCCGGGAGCTTGTGGCGAAGCGCTTCCTTGACGATGAGGGCGTTTCAGAGCTTTATGTTCAGAATCTGCTGGAGCGCAAGGCCTATGGCAGGCGTTGGTTCTTCCGGAAACTGTTGCAGCGAGGGATACACGAGGAGACGATCCGGAGCGTCCTTGACAGGATTTACGAGGAGATTGACGAGGGCCAGCTGGCCTATGCGGCTGCCGTTCGGAAGTTGCGAGGGCTCAGGGGCGGCAATCCGAGGTCGAGGTTGGCAAAGGTCGCGAGGTTTCTGAGCAGCAGAGGGTTTGCAGAGAGTCTGGTAATGCAGGTCATCAACGAACGGCTATCGAACGAACTGAGGGCAGAGGATGAAAACGGCGAATGAGCTCAGGGAAGTGTTTCTGAGTTACTTCATGGGCAAGGCGCATAAGCTCGTGCGGTCGGCCCCCCTCATTCCTGCCAAGGACCCGACACTCCTGTTCACAAACGCGGGGATGGTTCAGTTCAAGGATGTGTTTCTCGGCAGAGACAAGAGGCCTTATCGCCGGGCGACCTCGGTCCAGAAGTGCCTGCGCGTTTCGGGCAAGCACAACGACCTCGAGCACGTCGGTCGGACGCTCAGGCACAACACTTTTTTCGAGATGCTGGGCAACTTCTCATTCGGAGACTACTTCAAGGAGCTGGCCATAGAGTTTGGATGGGAGTTCATGACACAAGTAGCTAAAGTCCCTTCCGACCGGCTCTGGATCTCGGTTTATGAAGAAGATGACGAGTCGCGGCGGCTGTGGGAGGCGGTTGGCGTGAGAGCAGAGCACATCGTTGGTCTTGGGGAGAAGGACAATTTCTGGGCGATGGGTGATGTTGGGCCATGCGGGCCGTGCACAGAGATATACTATGACATGGGTTCGGAGATAGGTTGCGGGAGGCCCGAGTGTGCTCCGGGCTGCGATTGCGACCGGTTCTTCGAGGTCTGGAACCTGGTCTTCATGCAGTTCGATCGGGCCAATGACGGTACTTTGACCTCGCTTCCGGCGCCGTCAGTCGATACTGGGATGGGTCTTGAGCGACTCGCCTGCGTGTGCCAGGGGAAGCAATCGATCTTCGATACCGATCTTTTCGTGCCGATCAGAAATGCTCTTGGCGAGCTTTGTGATGTGCCGGTTACAAGCAGTGGGCAGGAGGGGATCGCATTTCGGGCAATATCGGACCACATCAGGTCTCACTGCTTCCTGCTTGCAGACGGGCTCATGCCGTCCAACGAGGGTCGCGGCTACGTCCTTCGGAGGCTGGTCCGCCGTGCAGCTCGGTTTGGCCAGGTTCTCGGGCTTCACGAGCCGTTTTTGTTCAAGCTCTCGGCGGCGGTCGTGGCGCAGATGGGCCATACTTACCCTGAACTTCGGGCGCAAAAGGAGACAATAGCAAGAGTCCTCAGGAGCGAGGAGGAGCGGTTCCAGGGGACCCTCAACCGGGCGATGCCGCGAGTCATGGAGTATGTGGAGGAGGTGAAGCAGGCTGGCGGGGATGTGCTCGATGGAGAGAGGGTGTTCTCGTTCTATGATACGTTCGGGTTCCCGCTGGAGCTGGTGCGCGACATCGCTAAGGAGAACGGACTCTCCGTCGATGAGAGGGGTTTTGAGCGAGCGATGCTCGGCCAGAAGAAGAGGGCTCGGGTGGCAACGAGCGGGCGCTTCCAGCTTCAGGCCGAGGACGAGACGCACCGGGACCTCAGCGCATCAGATTTCGAGGGTTACAACAAGTTCGAGTTGGACGAATGTCGCGTGGAGCGGATCGTAAAGGTTACGGATGGGTCGCGATGCGTGGTCGAAAGTGCATCAGATGGTAGCGAGGTCGAGGTAGTTCTCGACAGGACGCCGTTCTACGCGGAATCTGGTGGCCAGGTCTCGGATGTGGGCAAGATGCACTCTGAAACTGCAGACCTTGATGTAACATCAGTCCAGAAGACCGACCGCGGCGCTATCATTCACACCGCCATCGTTAAAACTGGGAAGCTGGCGGTCGGCGACAGCGTGCGCTGCAGAATCGACCGCAAGAGGCGAGATGCGATCGCCAGAAGCCACACGGCAACCCACCTGCTGAATTACGCCTTGCGTTCCATTCTTGGGCATCACGTCAAACAGTCTGGGTCTCTGGTTGAGCCTGACAGGCTTCGTTTCGACTTCACTCATTTTGGGCCTGTCTCGGAACGGGAGCTTGAGATGATAGAATCGGAGGTGAACGAGAAGATAAGGGATGACGTGGAAGTAATTGCCGAGGAGATGTCGTTCGATGATGCTACGGCATCAGGCGCGCTTGCGTTTTTTGGCGAGAAATACGGTGATGTTGTTCGCGTGGTTAGCGCGGGCGGTTTCAGCAAGGAGTTATGTGGGGGCACGCACGTCTCCCGAACGGGGCGCATAGGCTTGTTCAGAGTGCTCAGCACCTCCAGCGTTTCTGCAGGCGTGAGACGGATTGAGGCGCTTACGGGCGAGAGAGCTCTGGAGTACGACAATCGACGGCTGCGTGAGCTGAAGGAGCTTTCCGAGAAGCTCAAGACGCCGCTTGACAGCGTTGGCGAGCGTGTGGGATCGCTCATCGATGAGGTCAAGTCCTTGCGAAAAGAGCTGGTTGGTGCGAGGGAGCTGTTTATTAAGTCGAAGGTGAGCGGCCTTGTGAAAGGGGCGGTGGAGGTGAAGGGCGTCAAGGTGGTGGCGGCCAACATGGGTGAGGTAGATGTTGATTTCCTGCGCAGGGTTTGCGATGGCCTGAAGGAAGCGGGTTTTCGCGGGGTAGCAGTGCTCGGTGCTGTTGCCAAGAACAAGGTCATCCTGATATGTTTGGTTACCCAGGACTTGACAAACGATCTGGATGCAGGCCATATCATAAGGAAGATCGCCGCAGGCGTTGGCGGTAGCGGCGGCGGGCGTAGGGACCTGGCGCAGGCTGGTGGTTCTCGCCCGGAGCGGCTTGAAGAGTCGCTGTTACAGGTGAGCGAAGTGGTTTCAGAGGCTTTGGCAGATGCAGAGGAGAGTAGTTGATGCCATTTGAAGGGGGGATGCGTCGAACGACGATTGTGGTTACGTTGGTACTTGGGCTGGCGATGGGCATGGGAGTCATGCATTCCTGGGCGGAGCTTGCCTCAATTCAATGTGCGGATGGTGTGATCAAGATCGTTCAGCTAAGAGAGACGCCTGCTCGGCAGTTTGCGGGAAACGCCTCTTGTGCTTATCGGGCACCTGAACAGACGGGCCTGGGGGGTAGTGGGTCCACGTATGCACAGCTGAGTTCTCTGATCAGGGGCACTGCCAGGCGATACGGCGTTGACCCAGAGCTTGTGATGGCGCTGGTGAAGGTGGAATCCAACTTCGATCCCTATGCCCTATCACCGAAAGGAGCGAGGGGGCTGATGCAGCTTATCCCTGCGACAGCTCGCCTTTATGGGCTCAGGGATTACTACGACCCGGCCGCGAATGTTGACGCCGGCGTGAGGCATCTCAGAACGCTTCTCAGAAGGTATAATCACGAACTCGACCTGGTGCTGGCCGCCTACAACGCTGGCTGTGGGGCGGTTGACCGCTACGGGGGCGTGCCCCCTTACGGCGAGACAGTTAGGTTCGTGAAGAAAGTCAAGAGAATCTATTATATGCATGGGGGCGGGCCAACGGTGAATGGCAGCATGGTCGCATACTCGGGCGGTAACCTGCATCGGTTCGTTAGAGAAGACGGGACCATCGTCATCCGCGCGTACTCAGGCAGGCAGTAGCTGTTGACCATCGAGGGCAGTTCCAATGCTCAAGCGGATAGCAATCTACTGCGTTAACGGGCTCGGCTTGGTGTTATTGCTTGTCGCTTGCCTGACAGCCCAGAGCGTGCTCGGAGCGACAGGCCAACCCACGAAGAAGGAGTGCCCGCACAGCGACCAATCGAAGGCTGCGGTTTGCCGCCACCTCATAACGTTCTACCAGAAGTTCATTTCGCCCATTGATGCGACTTCGTGCCGCATGTATCCGTCATGCTCGGCCTTTGCGAGCGAGGCGTTCACGCGCTATGGCTTCCTTCGGGGCATGCTCTTGACCTCTGACCGCCTGATGCGTGATTGTCTCTTCGCCGACAGCGACTATCCCTTGGTTAAGAGGGGCGGCCGGTGGCTGCTCAAGGATCCGGTCGACGACAACACTTGGTGGTGGCCCAGATTTCGGGAAAAAGAGAATGCCTGGCGAGGAAGGTAAGCCCACGCTCCCGCGATGCTGGGAGGTCAAGCAATGCGGCGCAACAGAGTGTCCGCTCTACGAGAATCCTGGCGTCGCATGTTGGCTTGTAGATAACACGTTTTGCGAGGGGAAGAACAGGCCCTTTGAGAACAGATTCTTGATGACCTGCTCCCGGTGCCCGGTTTACCTCGAGGTCAGGAAGAGAGCGGACGGACGGCGAATAGCGGACAAAGCGATACTGGCCACATTCGACCGGATGCTCAACAACCTGTATTCCTACCACATCTCGATCAAGGAGACCAACAGGATTCTTGGACAGAAGATAGCGAGACTACGGTCTGTGCAAGAGATAAGCGAGGCAATCCTGGGCCCTTACAAGCTCGAGCAGGTGCTCTATATGGTGCTGACGGCGCTGACAGCTGGCGAGGGTTTTGGTTTTAACAGGGCGTTTCTCTTTCTAGTGAACAATACAGGGGAGTTCCTTACGGGCAAGATGGCCGTGGGTCCCTGTGACCACGAGGAGGCCATGCGCATCTGGGGGCGGTTCTCAAAGGAGAAGAGGCCGCTGAAGGAGCTGATGAGGACATGGGATAAGACATGGCTTGAGAGCAAGATCAACAAGACCGTGAATCTGATTAGTTTCCCGCTTAACAGCCAAGACAATGTTCTGGTCCAATCGCTTATGGAAAACAGGATCATAAACGTTCCAGACGTTTCTTCGGACAAACGGGCGTGGCCGGTTGCCGAGGGGCTCAAGACCGACGCGTTCGCCGTGTTGCCACTCGTGAAGGACCAGCGCAGGATCGGGGTCGTCGTGGTTGACAATTTCGTCACGCGAGTGCCGATAGCCGATGAGGACCTCGAGTCGATTGCGCCCTTCACATCATTTGCAGCGATCGCCATCCATACCGCCGCTTTGAACGATCAGCTCCGTAGCCAGCTGAAAGACCTGGACAAGGCACACAAACGGCTTCGCTCCCAGCGGCAGATCATAGCTCGTTCTCAGCAGTTGGCGCAGATGGGTCGCCTCTCCGCAGACCTGGCTCATGAGATAAGGAACCCGATGACGCTGATTGGGGGGTTTGCCCGGCTCTTGGTCCAGAAGCTTCCAGCCACCGGCGAGCTGCACGATAAGGCTCAGATCATCGCCGACGAGGTGTCTCGCCTTGAGCAGCTTCTCAACGACGCTCTGAAAATGACGAGGGACGAGACGCCGCGCTATGAGCCGGAGAACATCAATTTTATCATCATGGAGACGCTGAACCTGATCGCGTCGGAATGCGAGGAGAAATCGATCAGGGTGGTTAAGAACCTCGCGGATGACCTTCCGCTAATGCTGCTGGATCGACAGAAGCTCAAGGAAGTCCTGATTAACCTGTTGCAGAATGCCATACAATCGATGCCCGACGGGGGCACAATCACTGTCTCGTCGGTTCGTCAGGATGGTAACGTTCAGATAGCCATTTCAGATACGGGTATTGGCATAAAGGAGAGTGAGAAGGAGTTCATATTCAATCCCTTCTACACGTCGAGCCCAGGTGGGACGGGCCTGGGACTGCCTCTTGCCAACAGGATCGTTGAGGCCATGTCGGGGAACATCTCCATGGAGAGCAAGGTCGGCCAGGGCTCAACCTTCCGGGTAACCCTCCCAATAAGAAAGGCAGAAACTGAGAAAGTGACACCCCTTGCGAATCTCCCCCCGCGAGGCATGAGTGTTGTTTGAAAAACCGAAAGGCGGTGATCCTATATGACTACGGTGCTTGTTGTGGACGATGACGCTGCTCTGAGGATGCTCTACGAGGAAGAGCTCTCAAACGAAGGCTGGGAGGTTACCCTCGCCGGCTCAGGAGAAGAGGCGGTTCGGCTTATTGCAGAAAGAAGGCCGGACATCATTGTTCTCGACATCAGGATGGAGGGCCTTGACGGGCTGGAGACTCTCCAGAAGATCATGACAAGCGATAAATCGATCCCTGTCATCCTGAACACTGCTTACAGCAGCTATAAGGACGATTTTAGGACATGGGCCGCCGATGCCTACATTGTCAAATCGTCCGATCTAAGCGAGTTGAAGACTACTGTGCGCAAGATCCTCGAAGAAAAGAACGTAACCTGAGCTCGGGGCGATGTAGTGATAAAATCCCAAGGAACCGAAACCGTCTCCACGGTAGCCGTCTCGGGCGTTGGATGCGGTCGGCGGCGGACGATCGTGGCGCGGTTTGTGCGGGCCGTCTGCGGACACCATTGCGCCATGGTGGTGTGGTCATGCCGTGTGAGACTGAAGCGCACCAGTAAGAACCAGTGAACTACGAGTTTCTCAAAACTGATTTCCTCGTGATCGGCAGCGGCGTGGCCGGCCTGAGGGCGGCGATAGCGCTGGCCGAGGTGGGCGATGTGGTGGTCCTCGCCAAGTCCGCTCTGTCCGAGGGTAGCACCGAGTACGCCCAAGGGGGCGTGGCCGTAGCGTTGAGCGACGATGACGAGATCGTCTTTCACGAGCAGGACACTCTCAGGGCCGGCGACAAGCTCTGCGACAGGGAGGCCGTCCGAATACTGGTTACAGAGGGGCCCGAGCGAATAGAGGAGCTGATCTTATGGGGCGCCTCGTTTGACACAGAGAACGGGAAGCTGTGGTTCAGCCTCGAGGGAGCGCACAGTCGAAGGCGCGTGATCCATTCGCATGGCGACTCGACCGGTGCGGAGATCGAGCGTGTCCTGTTGGCAAGGGCCAAACCACACGAGAACATAACGTTTCTCGACCACGCCTTCACGATCGATCTTCTGGTCCACGAAGGCTTGTGTTGTGGTGCATTCGTTCTTGTTGGCCGGCGGCCTTTTCGCTTACTCTGCATCGAGGCGAAGGCAACTGTTCTCGCGACGGGCGGTGCGGGGCAGGTTTACTCTGTTACGACCAATCCGGAGGTTGCAACCGGGGACGGGCCAGCGATCGCCTTTAGGGCTGGTGCGGAGCTAGTGGACATGGAGTTCGTGCAGTTTCATCCCACAGCTCTCTACAAAAGAGGTGTGCCTACGTTTCTTCTGTCCGAGGCGATGAGAGGAGAGGGTGGTGTCCTGCGAAACGCCAAGGGCGAACGCTTCATGCTAAAGGCTCATCCTCAGGCGGAACTTGCGCCCCGGGACATCGTATCGCGCGCGATAATAACGGAGATACACAGGTCGGGCAGCGATGAGATATACCTTGACCTGAGGCATTTCAAGCCGGGTTTTGTTCAGGAGCGTTTCCCCCGGATATACGAGACCTGCCTGAAGTTTGGCCTGCGTGCTGACGAGGACTTGCTGCCGGTACGGCCCGCCGCACATTACATGATGGGCGGCGTCCGGTCGGACAACAACGGGAGCTCATCCTTGCCGGGGCTGTTCGCTTGCGGCGAGGTTGCGTGCACGGGGGTTCACGGGGCAAATCGTCTCGCGTCGAACTCGCTTCTCGAGGGGATTGTATTTGGGAAGCGAGCTGGTGATTCAGCCAAGGGTCTGCTTGGGCACTCGGTGACAGTTCCCAAATCGCTCATTCGTGCCCTCGTGCACAGGTTGACCATGCACTCAGATATCTCTCTCGGCGAGATTGCCCGGGCAAAGAGGCAGATGCAGGAGATGATGTGGGAGAACGTGGGCATAATACGGGACTTGGCGGGACTCGAGCACGCCCGTGCGGTGCTGTCAGAGCTCGCGTATCTCGCGGAGATGACGCTTCCGGACCCTGCCGCGCTCGAGGCGAGGAACATCTTTTATACCGCTGCCGCCATTCGGTTTGCCGCGGCAGAGCGAACGGAGAGCAGAGGAGCGCATTTCAGATCAGATTTCCCCTCGGCAGATGATCAGCATTGGCTTATTCATAGGACGATTTCGGCAGAGAGGGGGCTGGACTCACTGCTGGCTTAGTTTGGGCCCACGCTACGCGCTGGACCAAGTCCACGATTCGGCGCTGAGTGCGGGTTGATTTGAATGAGACAGTTATGATACCTTGTCGAGTAACAAAGAGAAGACGGACTGTCGAATGAGAAAGTGTTAGTTATATTCTAGACCGCGCTCTCACAATTTGAAAGGAGACCGTGATGAACCGCACGAAACGTGTATTCCTTACGTCTGGGGCAATAGTTTTCGCAGTAATCTGTTTGCTTGTAATATCGCCGCTTGCCCACTCTGAGACCAAGTTCCTCCCGGGCTTCAAGCCAGCAGTTCTCAAGATCGTCAACCTGGACATCTCCAAGTTTCCGACGATTAGCTGCGAGATAATCTTCCGTGATTACGCTGGCCAGGTTATCCCATTGAACGGGGACCTGACGCTGAGGCTCTACGAGGATGAGATACCGATTACTGATTTCACCGTGCAGTCCTCTCGCATGATCGCAACCATCTTCCTCATCGATACGAGCGGCAGCATGCGCGGCAGAATGAAGAGGGTGGCTGAGGGCGTCAAGGCCTATCTTGACCGGTTGGGCCCGGACGACAAGGTAATGGTCATGGAGTTCAACAGTTGGCGGGGCTACACACCGGTGGTTCAGGATTTCACTAACGACACTGAATTGATCCAAAAGACGATCGCAAACCTAAAGCCTCGTGGTCAGACCGCCATCTACGATGCTCTGGCCGATGCCAGCGACAAGTTCTACCCCACCTACCGTGACGCGGCGAAAGTAATAATCGTTCTGAGCGACGGCGAGGATAACAACAGCGTCCGCGAGTGGTTCACGGCGATAAGTTTTGCGAAGGAGCACAACATAAGGATCTTCTTCGTGGCGCTTGGCCCTGATGCTGACACGCGGACTTTCTCTCGAATCTGCCGCGAGACAGACGGCAAGGTTTTTACCGCGCCTACGGAAGAGTCGCTGCCGGATGCTTACCAGAGCATTTCCAAGAGCGTTCATGGAAGAGAGACAGTGCTCCGCTACCAGACCGATGGCAATGTTACTGCGGACGGGCGTCCGCACTACATTCAGGTTGCTGTCTACAAGGGAGCGAGGTTATGGGCAAAATCAGCTCTTAAATCCTACAAGTTCAGAATCCTGAAGACAGCCGAGCAGCTCGGACGGGATGAGAAGGCAAGGGAGGCGCTGAAGCAGAAGAAGGCAGTTGTCCCGCCAGAAAAGGCCATCCAAGAAAAGAAAGCACCAGAAGCCACCAAAACGCCCGCGCCAGAGGCCAAGAAAGGCCAACAAGTAAAGGAAAAACCTGCCGCGGCTGTGAAGAAGCCTAAGTCAAAAGCCAAGCCCAAAGAGGAGCCAAAGAAGAAACAGGAAGCCAAGAAGAAGCCCAAGACGGAGAAGAAGGACAAGTAGCCCTGACGGACGGGCAGCCGCCGTCCGATTGGCGATCAATTGCAGGAGCCCTTTCTACGCTTTGGAGTTTCCCCAAAACGGGCTGCGGATTCGTTGGGTTGTTGGCTCCGGGGCGGTGTTTTGGGTGAAACAAGAGTGGAATTGGGATTGAGGTGATGCTGGGTTTCAGTTCCCCGAAGGGGGA